>JBILCO010000015.1:0-14656 GCA_044353075.1 Burkholderiaceae bacterium | reverse complement strand
TTGATGGCAGGCCGCTCGCTCTTGCGTGGCGCATCGTCTGCGAGTTTGCTCTCTGACTGAAAAAACAAACTGGCCGGACGCAACTCGGCCCGGGCGGACACGCGCACACCGTTATGCAGGCACAAGTCCAGCAGCGTGGGCATCGTGGTGCGATAGTGATCGAAGAGCGCCGACACAGGCATGCCAAACAAAGAACTGAATGTGTGGGTCTGCAGCGCTGACAAAGGCAGTCCTAGCTGGAACAAGCCGCTGCGATTGGCGGACAGGAAGCGACCGGACATTGAAAATGAGGCAATGCCCTCCATCAGCGTGCCGATAAATTCGGGACGACTATGAAAATGCAAGGTGATCGAATCATCGAAGGCGGCAGAAAATAACTGGTTCTCTATCATCTGCGCCGACATGCGCACCAGTGCCATGGTGTGCTTGTGAAAACTGCGCTGGTCACCGGTGACATCCAGCACCCCGATCAGACGACCCTGGTGATCGATGATCGGGGCGGCCGAACAAGTCAGAAAATGGTTCGCCGTCAAATAGTGTTGTTCAGCGTGGACCAGTGTGGGCGTCTGCTCGGCAATGGCCGTGCCAATCGCATTGGTGCCCTTGCTTTGCTCGGACCAGGCAACGCCGGCGCACAGGGCGACCCGGTCTGCCTTCTCGAGAAAATCATCGTCGCCCATCGCATGCAGGATGGTGCCCTGCGCATCGGTCAGTATCACCATGCTGTGGGTGTTGACGATCTGCTCATAGAGCGTCTCCATCACCGGCAATGCATGACTGAACAGGCCGCGGTTTTCCTCGACTTTGCAGACGAGATCCGCTCTCTCGATCGGCGAGTAGTCCGGCTGGGATTCGGGCGCCAACCCAAACGATGCCGAACGGCGGTGGGATTCTTCAATCATGACGGCCTGATCCGAGGCATGAAATATGCCCGCCGGAGAAAATTGCCTGTCCGGCAATACCAGCCCTGAGGGTGTTGCTGCCGCTGTCTTGCCTCCCGCGCGGGGATCTGCTGCCTGCGCCATATCTCGTCCCGTCTGCCCGATTGTTTCTTTTTTTATCGTTCTTGTCGTATGGAATGTAGCACTTGTTCCGTTCTGAAGCAAAAGTCTGATCATCGCCCCGCGCAGACCGTGTTTGCCGCATGGCACGGCTATTGCGATCTATGGTGTCGTTCCATCAACCGACTCCGGAGTTTGTCTCATGAAGCTGTTCAATCGTCTCGCTCTTTGCGGCCTCAGCGGCGCTGCCGCGCTTATTTTTTCTCTGCCTGCGTTCGCGCACGGCGATGTCACGCCTCAGGCGGTGGACACCAAGGGCTTGCCGACACTCGGCGACAAATGGACGGCTGAAAATCCGTACCGGGGCAATGCGGCTGCCATCAAGGTCGGCACCTCCGCTTACACCCAGAACTGCGCACGCTGCCATGGCATTGATGCGATCTCCGGTGGCATCGCCCCGGACCTGCGCATGCTCGACCGGGACTGCATGACGCAAGCAGCCGACCGCAAAGCCGCATGCTTCAAAGAGAACGATGACTACTATGCGACGACGGTACGCAAAGGTCGCGTGCGTAACGGTGCGGTCTACATGCCGCCATTCGAAGGCATCCTTCAGCAGGAAGCTGTTTGGGCCATCAAAGCCTATCTGGAAACCCGCCGCGTCAAACCCTGAGACGCCCGCTGAAAATCGGCAATGACGGCAGCACCTGCAGGTGCTGCCGTGTATGATTCGACGAATTCAAGAAGCGCCATGCACCAGGCGCACGCCAGGGGACAAGAATGACTCGCTCTACCATGCGCGGCCTGTTGGTCTGGCTGCTCACCAGCCTTTCTGTACTTTTCCATAGCAGTGCACTCGCCGACATGGAAAAAATCCGTGCCCGAGGCACACTCTCTTTCGCGGTCTACGAAGACTTCGCCCCTTTCTCAGGCAAAGCGGGTGGCATTGATATCGATCTGGCCGAGGCACTCGCGAAAAAGCTGGGATTCAAGGCAAGTTTCATCCCCTTTCCCGCCGGTGAAAACATCGACGATGATTTGCGCAACATGGTCTGGAAAGGCCATTACCTCGGCTTTGGCCCAGCCGATGTGATGATGCATGTACCCGTTGATCGGGCTGTCATGCAAAAGAACGACAAGGTCGAAATCTTCGCACCCTACTACCGTGACACCATACGACTGGCGCGCAGCCTGAACAGCATTCCCGATCTGAACGGCGTCGAATCACTCACAGGTAAACGGCTGGGTGCCGAGAAGGTATCCATCTCTGCGATGGTATTGCTGGGCGATTCGAGCCTGCGCGACAACGTACAGATTTTTCAGACACCTGCCGAGGCACTGCAAAAACTCAAGGCGGGTGAACTTGATGCGGTGGTGGCCGCACGCTCCGAAATCGAATCCGTGATTCGTGACGACAAGCAGATCGACGTGACTGAAGCGCCCTTCGAGCGCCTGCCCCGCAAAGGATGGGTTACGGGCATGGCGGTCACGAAAGAAAACACCGAACTCGCCAGCCTGCTGCAAGCTGCCATCAATGACATGTTCGATTCCGGTGAAATGGCGGCGCTATTTGCAAAACACGGCGTGCGCTCGGTCAAACCGTAACGCTGCTCACTGATGTGATTCGCATGCGCCAGTTGTTTGCTGCACTCCTGCTGCTATGTGCATTCACCCTGAATGCGCAGGCAGGGGTGATGACCAAAGCCACGCTGGCGCAGAAATTTCCCTCGCCTTACATCATCGGCGACAAAGACACTGAACTCCCGGTCTGGCCCATCTTCAAGCAGGAAATGACATCGACCGAGCTGATCGGCTATGTCTATGAATCCATCGATTTTGTATCACTCCCCGGCTTCGCCGGTGCACCGATCAATTTGCTCGTGGCGCTCGATGCCAAAGGCAATTTCATTGATGTGCAAGTCCTCTCGCATCATGAACCGGTCTTCCTTGAAGGCTACGGTCCGCAACCACTGATTAATTTCGTCAATCAGTACAAGGATTTGTCACTGACCCAGAACATCACCATTGAAACCGGCACGCGCACAAAATCCAAAATGGATGGCAACAATGTGCGCATTGATGGCGTAGCCAAGGCAACCGCTTCGGTGCGCATCATTAATCAGACTCTGCTGACCTCCTCGCTGGCGGTCGCGCGCAAGAAGCTGGGCTTTTCGGGCAGCCATGATCCGGACCAGATTGCGCGAGTGAAAACGAACTACTTCGAAGTTCTGACGGGGCCTCAACTGTTCGGAAAAAATCTGGTGTCTCATCTGTCGCTGGCCAATCGCGATGTTGAAAAAGCTTACGCCGGCACAGCCGGTGAAGGACTCGATACTGAGGGCAGCGCCGATCCGGAAGGCATGTTCATTGATCTCTACAGTGCGCTCGTCTCCGTGCCGAGCATTGGCAAAAATCTGCTGGATGCGCAAAGCTGGGAGCGACTGTCGGGTCGTCTGGAAAAAGGTGACCATGCCATTCTGGTGATGTGGGGTGGTCGATTCACCCTGACACCGGACGACTTTATTCCGGGCACCTCGCCCGAACGTTTGACGCTCAAGCAAGGCGGGCTGCCGATTGAAATGCGCGACCTCGATCTGGATTTGCGGCTGGCCGATGGCACACCCGTGTCGCCGGACAACATGAAAGTGTTCCGGGTCATCGCACAAACTGGGCTGGATTTATCCAAGCCGCTGGAGCTGAGTCTGGATGTCAAACGCGAAAAGGGCATGATTTATCCGGAGATCATCCGTCAATCCTTCCCTTATCGCATCGACGTACCCGAACGTTTTTATGATGTGCCTGCAGGCGACAACAAAACCTGGGTCAGTATCTGGGAGCAACGCGCGACCGAGTTGGCCATCCTTGCCGCTGCATTGCTGATACTGAGCATTTTGTTATGGCAGCAGCGATGGCTGACCGCCAGCGCGCGACGCTTTACGGTCATACGCGTGAGCTTTCTGCTATTCACTCTGGGCTTCATAGGCTGGTACGCGCAAGGCCAGCTGTCGATTGTGAATATGACGGCGGTCGTGCAGTCACTCAAAGAAAGCCGTAGTCTGGCTTTCTTCCTCTACGATCCGATGACGGTCTGCCTGTGGTCTTTCGTGGCCATCACATTGGTCCTCTGGGGTCGGGCAACATTTTGTGGCTGGCTTTGTCCTTTCGGCGCACTGCAGGAACTGGTTGCGCGCCTTGCCCGTTTGCTGCGCATACCGCAAATCCGGGTGCGACGATCGATGGATGCAAAGCTCAAAAAACTGAAATACGTGGCACTGGCCGCGATACTGCTGTCGGCCTGGTTTGCACCCACGGTTGCTGACAGCCTGGTTGAACTCGAGCCCTTCAAAACAGGGATTACCTTGTATTTCATTCGCGCCTGGCCTTTTGTCGCGTATGCCGTCGCGATGGTGCTGGCCAGCGCACTCGTCTACAAATTTTTCTGTCGCTACTTGTGTCCTTTTGGTGCGGGGCTCGCGATTCTGGGCAAGCTACGCCTGCTTCAGTGGCTGCCTCGGCGCGCCGAATGCGGCACACCCTGCCAGACCTGCCGCCATCGCTGTGACTATCAGGCGATACGGCCCAACGGCACAATTGATTATGCTGAATGCTTTCAGTGCATGGACTGCGTCGTGATCTATCACAGCGATACGCAGTGCGCACCGCGCATTCTTCAAGCCCGACGCGGTATAACGATACCGATCCGGCCGGTCAGTCCGGCAGCGGAGGTGGCATGAAACGACGAACGGTATTGTCGGCCTGCAGGCGCTTGGCGTCGCCGGCTTGTTGCTGCACGAACAGCAACTGCAGGCTATTCAGATGCGGCCATCGTTTTTGGCACGACGATCTCGATCAGCGTACTGCACGAGGATGAAACGGCAGCACCATATCGTCGATCCTCATACTGGACATTCACCCACGGAGCTGGCGGCGGTGAGTGTGCTGGCACCGACCGGTTTGCTGGCCGACGGACTGTCGACGGCTTGTATGGTGCTGGGTGCTGAGAAATCACTGGTGCTCGCTGCAGCATGGCCGGAAGTGGATCTGATGTGCATCACCAAAGCCGGCCTGATACATCGCTCGTCGGGCTTTCCTCAAGCGGCGAGTACACAGCCAGCATGACTTGCCAGCGTAGACGAATGAGTCGTGCCAAATTAATCGTGCAGAATTAATCGTGATGCGTCGGTCGTGACGAGTTAATCGTGACGATACGGCGGTAATTTCGAGCCGCAATTGCCACAAAATTTGTCTTCTGGTGGCAGACCTTCTTTCAGACATTCCGGACAGGTGCGTGTCGTCGCCGATACGCGTCGCGCGGTCAGCTCTGCACTGAGGATGCCGGTCGGTACCGCCAATGTCCCCCAGCCGATCAGCATCATGACGGACGCAATCGTTCGCCCCACATCGGTTTTCGGCACGATGTCGCCGAAGCCTACCGTCGTTACCGCCGTGATGGCCCAGTAAACCGCTGTAGGTATGCTGGTAAAACCATTTTCCGGGCCCTCGATCACATACATCAGGGTGCCGAGCAGAAGTACCACCAGCATCACGAACGAGAGAAAGATCAGGATTTTTCTGCGTGACGCATACAGGGCATCGAGCAGGACGCGATACTCGGCAACATAGGGCACGAGCTTCAATACCCGGAAGACGCGCAGCAGACGCAAGATGCGCACATCCATCAGTGCATAGGCTTCCGGGAAAAACAAGGCGACATAGGTGGGCAAGATAGCGAGCAGATCAATGACGCCAAAAAAACTCGTCATATATCGGACCGGATGTCGGACACAAACCAGTCTCAGCAGATACTCGACCGTGAATGTCAACGTGATCAGCCATTCCAGCACGTTGAAGATATGGGTGTAGCGCTGCGAGATCACGGTGACACTATCGAGAATGACCACCAATACGCTAATGATGATGGCGGCAATCAGCCATAAATCAAAACGGCGTCCGGCACGCGTATCGGCCTCGAAAATAATGTTGTAAACGCGCTCGCGCCAGCCCGAAGCTGGCTTGCCGAGTTCCTTGCTGTCGCGGGGAGAATTCATGCGTTCAAGCATACCACCGCGGTTTTTGTCCGCGCAAAGTCAGTGAGCTTGATCAGCATCGTCTGCTGGAGCGCGAGCGAGGGTTCGCGGGAACTACGTTGAAAGCGCGGCGGCCTAAACCGTTCATATTCCGATTACAGGGAAGAATCATGCAACAGTTCGCTCTGCGTGCCTTTGATGCTGACCGTCCGGACTATGTCATGCCGTCTTCAACGCCTCCTGTGCCTGCGGCACGCGTCAGGTTGACGGCCGCCCGGCTGGGTGCAGCTCTGGGCTGGCTGGGTGTGGGCATTGGCATCGCCGAGTTGCTGGAGCCGCGTGCTGTCGCGCAGATCATGGGCCTGCCAGCAAGACCGCAGCTGATGCGCGCGATGGGCATACGCGAAATCGTCACGAGTGCTGGCATCCTGCGGCAGCCGCATCAATCCGGTTGGCGTTGGTCGCGTGTTGCCGGCGACCTGCTTGATCTGTCATTGCTGGCCTGGATCGGCCGGGGTCATCCGCATCGTCGACTGACGACGATGACTGCACTGGTTGCCGGCCTGACCGCACTGGACACTCTCGCTGCCTGTGACAATCGGCGACAACGTTCGATGCACCGGGACACGCCCGGCGTGATCCACATACATAGATGTCTGCATATTCAGCGACCGGCAGAGGCCTGCTATCACTTCTGGCGAAACTTTGAGAATTTCCCGCAATTCATGCAACACGTCGAAGCAGTACAGGTCGTGGATGCCACGCGTACGCATTGGTGTATACGGACACCTTTGGGCCAGCATGTCGAGTGGACGGCAGAACTGTTCAGCGACATACCCTCTCAGCAGCTAGCCTGGCGCACGCTGGAGGGCTCAGCCATCGAACACACAGGCATCGTACGTTTTCTGCCGGCGCTGAATGACAAATCAACGCGCCTCAATATCGAGATGCGCTACGACGCCGGCGCCGGCAAGGCCGGTGTGACTTTGGCGAGAATTTTCGGCGAAGAGCCCTCGCAGCAAATGGATGATGACTTGCGCCGCTTCAAGCAACTGATGGAAACCGGCGAGATTGCCACCACCACAGGCCAGTCAGCCGGACGGCGCAGCACACTGGCACAGCTAATGCACTGGGGAGTGACATCATGAAAGCGGCTGTCTGGCACGGCAAACATGATGTCCGAGTTGACACGGTACCCGACCCGATTCTGATTAATCCGCGCGATGCCATTGTACAGATTACATCGACAGCGATCTGCGGATCCGATCTGCATTTGTACGATGGGTTTATACCTGCCATGCAGGCCGGCGATATTCTGGGTCATGAATTCATGGGTGAAATCGTTGACGTGGGCAAGGGCGTTCGCAATCTGAAACCCGGTGATCGGGTGGTGGTGCCCTTCACGATTGCCTGTGGCGGCTGTTTTTTCTGTACGCAGTCGCAGTATTCACTCTGTGAAAACTCCAACCCGAATGCAGGGATGGCCGAAAAGCTCTGGGGACATTCGCCAGCAGGAATTTTCGGTTACTCGCATCTGACAGGCGGTTATGCTGGCGGACAAGCGGAATATGCACGCATACCCTTTGCCGATGTCGGCCCGATCAAAATCGATGACGCGCTGGAGGATGACAAGGTCTTGTTTTTGTCTGACATTCTCCCGACTGGCTACATGGCCGCCGAGAATTGCGACATTCGGCCCGGTGATGTCGTCGCCGTCTGGGGCTGCGGCCCGGTCGGGCAGTTTGCGATCCAGAGCGCGTACTTAATGGGCGCCGACCGGGTCATTGCGATTGATCGCTTCCCCGAAAGACTGCAAATGGCCAGCGACTGGTCACGGGCGGAAACACTGAATTACGAGCAGGTCGACATCGGCGAAGCGCTGAAAGAAATGACGGCAGGGCGTGGCCCGGATGCCTGTATCGACGCAGTCGGCATGGAGGCGCACGGCAAGGGTCTGCTGGCGGCGTATGACCGGGTCAGGCAAATGATGGGCATGGAAACCGACCGGTCGCTGGTGCTGCGTGAAGTGATGCGACATTGCCGTAATGGCGGGACGATCTCGGTGCCCGGCGTGTATGGCGGCCTAATTGACAAGGTGCCAATGGGCTCGGTCATGAATCGTGCGCTCACGCTAAAAACCGGGCAGACCCATGTGCAGCGCTATTTGCAGCCGCTCCTGGAACGTATACGGCAGGGTGATTTTGATCCCGAGCGGGTGATTACCCATCGTATACCGCTGGGTGATGCATCAGAGGCTTATCGGATGTTTCGTGACAAGCAGGATGCCTGTGTGAAGGTGGTGCTGAAACCGTGGCTGCATTGAAGTGAAATGAAAAAGGCTGCGGGATGCGCAGCCTTTAATTTACAAAATGATCAGAAACCGTATTTGATACCCACTGTAATTGCGCTGACTTTAATTTCGTTAGCCTTGCCGAAATACTGATATTCCAACGTACCAGCCACTTCTTTGGTGAAGTTATAGGCCAGACCCAGACCCACCATTGCCCTGACTTCAGTCTCTTTAAACGTTTCATTGAAACCAGCGTCGGATTCTTTCCATTCTTGCCGATTTACCGCAACGCCCAATTTTCCATAGGTGGAAAAGTTGTCTGTCAAAGGGTATGAACCCACACCTGCGAGATAAATGGCTTGCTGCTGGTAAGTTCTGGACGGGTCGTCTACAAAATCTTTCAATTTTCCAAAATTGATGTAGCCTAGTTCAACACCAAAGTTTTGATCTATTGCGAAACCATAGGCAAGTGATGCTGCTGTTTCATTTTCCGAAAGACCATCGGCCTTGTATTTGGACTGACCCACATCCACTTTGAAATAACTGCCTTCAGCCTGTGCCGCTACAGGCACGATAAGCACCGCGCCCAAGAGCGCGGCCAATAATTTTTTCTGCATGTTGATTCCCTATTTTTTTGAGTGAAGATCGGCCAATAAAAAACCAGCCAGTCCACGAAGGACGGGCCGGATTCTACGAAGGCACGGTCTTTACCGTCAGGGATGAGTTGTAAAAAATGACGGTTTCTTTTGCTCAATAATTACGATGCAGAAAAACTCAGTGCGTGACCGTTAATCAGGCAGAACACAATGCAAGCGCTCAGATGATTTTTCAAAAGCCGTATTGGATACCCAAGGTCAGTGCACTGGTCTTGATATCCGCGCTACCAACCTCACCCAAGTGCTGATACTCAAGAACGCCAGCCAGCTCTTTGCTGAACTGGTAGGTCGCCCCCAAACCCCACATCGGTCGGACCTTGGTAACTTTCTCTGTCTCATTAGTCACTATGCTGACAAGCTTGTCCTCATAACGATTGATAGCCAGACCCAGCTTCGCAAATAAAGAAAAAGCATCAGCGACAGGCACTGAGCCAACGCCTGCAAGATAAAGCGCCTGACGCTGCGTGGTATTGGAATAGCCTGCACCCGACTCCTTTACTTTACCGAAATCGATATAGCCCATCTCGACACCGAAGTTTTTATCGACCCGAAAGCCATAGGCGAGCGACGCCGCTATTTCGCGCGACGCCCCATCATTATTTTTATATTCGGATCGGCCCATGCCGAATTTCAGGTAACTGCCTTCTGCTTGCGCTGCAACGGGTGCAATGAGCGTCATGCTGATGAGCAAGGTAAGAAAAAAATTTTGCATATCGATTTCCTGGAAAAAAATCCAACGCAATAAGCTTCTGCGTTTGATCGTTATAAATTACGATTGAAAAGTAAACGATGGCATCCATGAGGATGCTCATCGATTCTAGGAAAAAAGGGCATAAAAATCAGGCCTTTGTTGCGCGCTGATCACTGAAAAATGGAGTGGCGACATACTAGTTCGGCATGCGCGATGAAGCGTAACAATCAGTAAGCCTGCTCCCACGAACTGGATAATCGTGACGCGCACTGAATCAGACCCACCATGCTGTAGGTCTGAGGGAAATTTCCCCATAGCTCTCGGCCATCCAGTGACACATCTTCCGATAGCAGACCGAGATGATTGCGACAAGCGAGTACTTTTTCAAATAGCGCACGCGCTCGTGCCTTCTCGCCAACGCGGTCCAGCGCGAGTATCCACCAGAGTGTACAAACCAGAAATGCGACATCCGGCCGACCGAAGTCATCTTCCTCGTCGTAGCGAAGCAGAAAGTCTCCCCGCTGCAAATGATGTTCAACAGCCCGCAAGGTACCGATGAAACGCGGATCATCAGCTGCCAGAAACTGAAACTCGCTCATCAGCAAGAGACTGGCATCTAAATGCTGACCGCCAAAGGTGGAAACGAAACTGCCCAGGTCAGGATTCCAGGCCTTTTTAACCAGCGTTTTTCGAATGGCGGCGGCCTCACGCGTCCAGCGCTGTGCATGCAAGGGCAATTTGAGTCGCAAGGCAATCGCGCGCAGTCGATCGCAGGCCGCCCAGCACATCAGCACGGAAAAGGTATGTACGCGTTTAACGCCGCGCAGCTCCCAGAGACCCGCATCAGGCAGCAAATGACAGCGTATCGCCTGCTCACCCAAACGCTCGAGGTCCGAGAACATCTGGCGGCCGGCGGGACGCTCGAGTCGCGTATCGAAAAACGCATGCGTGCTGGCCAGCACTGCCGCTCCGAATACATCGTTTTGAACCTGACTCCAGGCGAGATTACCCACCCGTACCGGCCCCATGCCACGATAGCCGTCCAGTGATGGTGCAACCCACTCTTCCAGCGTGGTCTCGCGACGTATGCCATAGACCGGCTGCAGCGGCGTGTCGCGCGAATCGGCAATGATGTTGAGGATGTATTCGAGATAATGCTGCATGGTCGCCGTCACACCGAGCTGATTGAGGGCATTGACCACGAAATAAGCATCGCGGAGCCAGCAATAACGGTAATCCCAGTTGCGACCACTGTGCGGTGATTCGGGTAGTGACGTGGTGACTGCGGCGATGATGGCGCCGGTATCATCAAAGGCATTGAGCTTGAGCGTGATAGCAGCCCGAATGACTACGTCCTGCCACTCAAAAGGTATCGCCAGATTACGTACCCAACGGTACCAGTAGGAGAGTGTCGATTCAAAAAAGGTGCGCCCCAGTTCGCGTGGCCCGCCATCGACCGTTTCATCAGGTCCCATCAACAGGGTCACGGTGTCATGCAGAAAAAACTGTCGCTCTTCTGTCAGCGAGGTGACGGAAGCGTCGGTGGTGACGCGCATCGCCTGTGCACCGCCAAAATAGGTCACGTGGTGAGCACCACAACGCACCTGTGCGCGTGTCTGTCCGTAATTGAGCGTCGGACGCAGTCGCAAGGCAATCCGCGGGCGTCCTGCAATACGCTTGATGGTGCGCACCACCATGGCCGGCGAAAACATGCGGCCATGCAGGTAAAACCGTGGTGAAAAATCGGTGACATCGATGACATTACCCTGATCATCCTGCATGCGGGTCTGCAGAATCGCCGAATTTCGGAGGTAAGTCTGACTGACGGTGTGCCCATGTTCAAACACGAGATCAATAAAGCCTGCGGCATCGGTGCGCGAATTGTGTTCGTCAGACCGCAGCAAACTGCAACAAATGGGATTGCTGTCGAAATTCGGATAACACCACCAGACGATGCGCGCCTGCTTGTCAACCAGCGCACTGGTGCGGGAGTTCCCGATCAGACCCAGGTCGAGCTGACTCATTGCCGATGCACGCCAAAGACCAGCGCCTGGTCGGTGGCTCTGGCGGGCAACAAGGCCAGCAGCAAATCCAGAAAACGGACGATTTCCGCATGGCCCGTAATGCCATAGCGGGCAGCCGATCGCGTTTCGTCGCCGACGCGCACTGAAAATATGGCGGGATGATCCAGCGTGAAGACATCTTCATCGGTCTGATCATCACCCACATAAAGTGCGCGGTACCCTTGGGACAATTCCAGCAACTGCTGTACGGCACGACCTTTATCGCCTGCGTTCGGCGGCAGGAGACTGACATTGAATTGACCGGCAATGAGGCGCGGCGACGGCAACAATGCCGACAATTTCGTGATTAAAGCCTGCTCGACGGCGGACGGATCGGATGCCTGACGATAGTGCACCGTCAGTGAATAAGCCTTGTCTTCGATCCAGAGCTCATCGCCGATCTCTGTGTGCAACGCTGACAAAGTGGTTTTCCATCGGCGGCACATCGCGTAGTTATCCTGGGCGTACAGCTGCCAGTCGGGCAATCCTTCAAGCCCGTGATTCCCAATGAGATAATCCGGCTCAAACGCGAGACGTTTTTTCATATCGGTCAGCGAGCGCCCGGTGATGATGCCAACCGGAGTCCGTTGCTGCAATATCTGCAGGCGGTGTTGTATTGGATGCGGCAAACTAACCCGGGCCGGGTCACTCGCTAACGGCGCAAGCGTTCCGTCGAAATCAAACAGGCACAGGATGGGTTGCGTCAGAAACTCACCCAGTGCGGCACGTCCCGCTTTAGTGAACAGCGAAATCATACGGCGCGACGCAACGAGTGGCGGCTGTGGGAGTGGATTTTTTCCGTTACGCGCTGACGTCGCCGCAATCTTGCCGCATCCAGCAGCATTAATCCTGCCCAACGATAAACATTGAAATCCCTGACCAGCGTTCGCATGCTGCGCATACGCTCCCGCTGTTCGGCGGCAGGCATGGTAAGTGCACGATATAAGGCCTGCGCACCCTGCTCTATGTGATAGGGATTGATGATAAGTGCTTCATGCAATTCCCTCGCAGCGCCCGTGAACTGAGAAAGAATTAATACACCGAGTTCATCATCGCGGGCTGCGATATATTCTTTGGCGACCAGATTCATCCCGTCATGAAGACTGGTGACCAGACAAATGTCGGCGGCGCGATAACACTTTGCTAGCTGATCGGCATCGTAATGCTCGATGTGCAAAACGATCGGTGGCGCGGCCGACGGATAGCGTTGATTGATCTGATGGGCGAGTTTACGAACACGTGCTTCCAGATTCTGATATTCGTCCAGCGAAGACCGGCTCGGTGCTGCAATTTGTAGCAATGTGAATCGGCCTATTAGCTCCGGATGCATTTCGAGCAGTCGATCGACCGCTTGAAATCGTTCGACGATACCTTTGGTGTAATCGAGGCGGTCCACACCCAGCGCGATTCGATGGGCAATCGGCAGCTGCAGATTTTCGCGCAATTCGTTGCGGCACTGAACAACGTCCAGAGCCGCATCGGCATCCGGCCAAGCGATGGAAATTGGGTACGGCTCAACCTGCGTTAGCTCGCCGCCATACGAAATAGTGGATGCCTCGTGCTCGATGCGTGTTTCAAGATAACGATCGACGGTTTCCAGAAAATTTTTGCAATGAAACGGCGTATGAAAACCGAGCAGCGTATTGCCGAGCAATCCTTCCAGCAGGGCCTCGCGCCAGGGACAAATGCCGAAGGATTCAGGATTAGGCCATGGAATATGCCAGAACATGATGATGGTCGCTTTCGGCAATTTCTCGCGAACCATGCGGGGCAGCAGCGCAAAGTGATAATCCTGCACCAGCACCACTGGATCATCGGTACGGGCTTCGCTCAGCACCGCATCGGCAAAACGCTGATTGACAGCGACATATTGTTCCCAGTCGCTGGTGCGAAATACGGGCCGCACGTGCGCCATATGACACAGAGGCCACAGACCTTCATTGGAAAAGCCGTAGTAGTAGCCCTCTTCTTCCTCGCGGGTCAACCATACTCGCCGAAGCGTGTAAGACGGGCGTCCGGGCGGCACCTGGATACGATCCTGATCATCGACGGCGATGCGATCGGCCGAGCCGCTGCCATGGGCGATCCAGGTGCCGGAGCAAGCCCGCATCACCGGTTCAACTGCGGTGACCAATCCGCTGGCCGGGCGACGAACCACGATACCGCGCTCGCTTTGTTCGTGAATGTACGGCTCGCGATTGGAGACGACCAGCACCTCATCACCGGCGAGTTCGTCATGCAGTAGCGAGCGCAATTTTTGGGGGGTCCACATTTGCGGGGAATCCTGCTGCACCCGTCGCTCAACCTGCAGCTGGTGCAGCATCGCCCGCAAATCACCGACCAGCGGACGAAACTCGGGCGGCGCATGACTTCCGATCGAAGATGCCGTCTCCAGTCGCAACAGATTTTTCAATGCACTCACCCAGCCAATCCAACTCCAGTGCGCGACCCAGGCGGCCAGCGCGGAAATCAGCAAGAACATCAGCAAAAATACGGCAGTGAGATACAGGCTGAATTCGTTGCTGCGTCGCTCAATGAAGCGGGTATCCTGCGCCAGCAGCAACTTGCCCAGCGAGATACCGTCTTGTTCCAGCCGGGCCTCACTGATCCTTGTTGCAGGCGGCGCAGCGCCACGACAATCAAGTACCGATGGAAAGGCACGGCTGCGGTAGCGCAAATTACCCGCAGCATCGCAAAAACCCAGCGCAAGCAAATGACCATCGATCGCTGCACGTTCGAGCAAATCTTGCATGCCTTCGGCATCTTCCATCGACAGCAATTCAATCGCCGGCTCTCGCACCGAAGCGACCACCATTTGCGCGCGGGTGTCGAGATCACGCAAAAACCAACGCTGCGTTAAATCATCGACCAGAGGCAGCAGCACCAAGGCAGATATTCCGATCACGATCGCCAGCGGCAAAATAAAAC
>JBILCO010000014.1:0-14674 GCA_044353075.1 Burkholderiaceae bacterium | reverse complement strand
TGTGCTGCCATCGATTCGCGGTGGCGAGAAGGCAGCGGCGAATCCCTGGGAGGGTGCTGAAGGTCTGGAGTGGACTGTGCCAAGTCCGGCGCCGTTCCACACCTTTGAAACGCCACCGACAGTGAAGTAATTGCTTCGTGCCGGCGGCTTTGGCCGCCGGTAACGTAAAAGGTTTTCATGTCTGAACAAAACAAGCCAAACAACCTGCGTACCGCACTGATCCTGCTATCGATAGCGGCCGTGTTTTTCGCAGGTGTCATTCTCAAGCATTCCCTGCTGGGAGGCTGAGTATGGCGGCTACCGAGCAGGAAGGCAGCCAGCGCCGCAGCCGCAGGAATGGGCGCATGCTGGGCAAGTTGTTGCTCGCCGCAGTACTGATGTTCGGCTTCGGTTATTCGCTGGTGCCTTTGTACAAGAAGATTTGCGAGATCACTGGCATCAATGTGCTGGCGGTGCAGGAAACCGTGAACGTGAAGGCGTCGAACACACAGATCGACACCAGCCGCACGATCACTGTCGAGTTTGATGCCAACACCACCGGTCCCTGGCGGTTCAAGCCGGCGGTGTCCAGCATGCAGGTGCATCCGGGTGAAATGGTGCAGGTGGTCTACGAAGTAGTCAACACGCAGAGCAGAGCAATGGAAGCGCAGGCTATACCGAGCTACGCTCCGCAGGAAGCGGCGGTGCATTTCAAAAAAATGGAATGCTTCTGCTTCAAGCAACAAACGCTGGCGCCTAATGAGGCGCGGCAAATGCCGGTCAGCTTTTATATTGATCCGGCCTTGCCCAAGAACGTTAAAACGATCACCCTCTCCTATACCTTTTTTGAGGTTGGATTGGCAGGCAAGGCAAGCTGAAAGGCAATGATTGAGTGGATGATTTGAAGCAAGCCAGTCGACGGCGTATGTCGTTTGTCGCGACGGTAAAAGCGGTGCTGTGGTCCTTTTTTGGCGTGCGCAAGAACAGCGCCTCTGAGGAAGACACGCAAAATCTCAATCCGGTGCATGTGATCATCGCGGGCATCATCGGAGCAGTGTTGTTTGTGCTGGCACTGCTGTTGTTGGTAAAGATCGTCGTGGCGACATAAGTTGAAATAATCGCCGCGGCCAATGATTTAATTTTGAACATCGTCATCAGGGGAAGCAGATGAGTACTCAACAAGGCCAAGCGCCATATTATTTTGTGCCCGGGCCATCCAAATGGCCGGTGCTGATGGGCGCCGCATTGCTTGTCACCATGGCAGGCGCCTCGGCATGGGTCAATGGTATTGGCTGGGGCAAGTCGGTCAATATCGCCGGCATTATTGCAGCGCTGGTGGTGCTGTACTACTGGTTCGGTGATGCGATTGCCGAATCCGAAGGCGGCATGTACAACGCCCGCATCGATACGTCGTATCGCTGGAGCATGAGCTGGTTCATCTTCTCCGAGGTCATGTTCTTCGGTGCGTTCTTTGGCGCGCTGTTCTACGCTCGCTCGATCAGCATGCCCTGGCTGGCTGATCTCGACCACAAGTTTCTCTGGCCTGACTTTGCCGCCAACTGGGGCAACACGGGTCCTGCAGGCACGATCGATCAATTCGAAACCATGGGTCCGTTCTGGATCCCGACGATCAACACCGCATTGCTGCTGACTTCAGGTGTGACGCTCACGATTGCGCACCACGCGCTGCGCGAAGGTCAGCGCAATAAAACAGCAGTGTGGCTATTCGCCACCATTTTGCTGGGTGCGATCTTCATGGGCTTTCAGGCTTACGAATACATGCACGCTTACAGCGACCTGAATCTGAAGCTGACTTCCGGCATCTACGGTTCGACCTTCTATCTGTTGACTGGCTTCCACGGGTTCCACGTAACGATGGGCGCGATCATGCTGGCCGTCGTTCTGTACCGTGTGCTCAAGGGTCACTTCACACCAGAGCAGCATTTTGCCTTTGAAGGCGCCGCCTGGTACTGGCACTTCGTTGACGTGGTGTGGTTGGGCTTGTACGTTGTCGTTTACTGGCTGTAAATGCCAGAGCGATAAAAAAAGCCGCACCTCGGTGCGGCTTTTTGTTCATTGGATCAGTGAAAACAGGCGAGACTGGCAGGAGTTAGGCAGTCGGCCGACGGCGTTTCTCCATGACGTCAATAATTGATGCCCGTGGGTTGTATCCAACCCAGCCTGTGCGCGACCAGAATCAATATAAACAGCAGGATTGAGAAGCCAACACGAAACGCCAGAGCCTGCACCGTGCGGTTACTACGGCCCTTGTCGCGCATCAGAAATACCAGTGCCGAGGCGAGGCTGCCGATGATGAGTATGAAGGCAATGCCGACTAGAATTTTCATAAGTGATTGTGCCGGACGCCACCAGCGTACCGGTGAGACCGACAACTTTATTTATTTGAGCGACCCATTGTAATGCGATTGCACTTTCGTCTGCGCTGGATCCCCTTGATCGCTACCCTGCTTGTGGCGGGCACTGGTATTGCATTGGGTAACTGGCAGACGCACCGCGCCGAGGAAAAAATCGGCATTGCCGAGGCTATCGCTGTCCGTAGTCAGCTTGATCCGTTGCCGCTGAGTCGACTGGCGGCGGGTGAGGTGCTGCAAGAATTCACGCCGGTCACGGCACGTGGTGTCTTTGTCGCAGACTGGCCGATCTACCTTGATAACCGGCCGTTACAGGGCAAGGCGGGGTTTTATCTGGCGATGCCCTTGCGTGTCTCGGGCAGTGACAATGTGGTCCTGGTGCTTCGTGGCTGGTTCCCGCGCGATGCGCGGGATCGCCAGCGACTGCCCGTCATCCCGGCACCGCAGGGAGAGGTCGAGATCACCGGCCTGGTGCGCACCTCAGCGGGCAAACTGATGCAGCTGGGCGAGACACCTGCACTGACGCCGGGCGCGATTGTACAAAACCTGGACATCGCCGATCTGGCCAAGGCCAGCAAACTTCCCCTGCAAAATTTTATAATGGAGCAGACAAGTCCTGCAGATGATGGACTGATGCGTGACTGGCCCGTGCCGTCATCGGGAATTGATACTCACCGTGGCTATGCTTTTCAGTGGTACGCACTGGCGGCTGCGGCCTTTTTGTTTTTTATCGTGACTGGATTTCGACGTGCAAGCAAGCCCAACGCCTGAGTCAAAACCTTCTGACAGTGGCAAGCGCAGCAACCGCATGCTCTTCATTGTGCTCGCGGTTTGCGCAGCACCGCTGATCCTGTCCTATCTTTCTTACTACGTCATCAAACCCGAGGGCCGCACGAACTACGGCGATCTGATCGATCCGCGTGCCTATCCGATACCCGAGCTCGGGCTGCAGCAACTCGATGGCAAACCCGCATCACTGGAACAATTCGCTGGCAAATGGATTTTGCTGCAGGTCGATCAAGCCGCCTGTGCCAAACCTTGTGCCGACAAGCTGTACTACATGCGTCAGTTGCGCCTCACGCAAGGCAAGGAAATGGACCGCATTGAGCGCGTGTGGCTCGTCACCGATGGCGCACCGCTGGACACCGCCCTGATGAAACAGTATGACGGCACCCACCTGCTGCGAGTTGATCCGAAAAAACTCGCTGCCTGGTTGCCCGTCAGTGAGGGTACGCAGGCAGCGGATCATCTTTACATGATTGATCCGCTAGGTAATCTGATGATGCGCTTCCCCAAAGATCCGGATGCCAACAAAATCAAGAAGGACATTACCCGCTTGCTGAAGGCTTCCCGTATAGGATGATGGGATGTTGATCGGACTCGCCCTCAAAGCCCTGCTCGTCGCGCTCATCCCCGCGACGATCGTCTACCTGTCGCGTGGCGCAGATCGCTACAAAAAACTCGCCTGGGTTACTGTGTTTTTCACGTTTGACCTGATTGTCTTCGGTGCTTTTACCCGACTCACCGATTCCGGCCTCGGTTGCCCTGACTGGCCCGGTTGCTATGGCGAGGCCAATCCTTTTCTTGCGCATGCCGAGATCCGTGCGGCCGAGACGCTGATGCCTACCGGCCCGGTGACAGTATTCAAAGCCTGGATAGAAATGATTCACCGCTATCTGGCGATGGGCGTTGGCGTGCTGATCATTGCATCACTGGTGGCTGGCTGGCGACTCTGGCGTCGTACACAAGAGGCGCGCTACGCGCCGCAGTTGCCTGCCTTTCTGCTGTTTTTCGTTTGTCTTCAGGGCGCGTTCGGCGCATGGACGGTCACCCTGAAACTGCAACCCGTGATTGTGACGATCCACCTCTTGCTCGGCCTGTCCTTGTTGGCCTTGCTGACCTGGCATGCGCTGCGTCAGAGTCCGCGCCCACCTGTCGCGCCGCTGGCCGGCCAACTGCGCGTTCCCGCAGCCATCGCGCTTGGTGCGAGCTTTATGCAAATTGCACTGGGCGGTTGGGTCAGCACCAATTACGCGGCACTTGCCTGTGGTGGCTTCCCTTTATGTCAGGGCGAGTGGATGCCCGCCATGAATTTCAGCCATGGTTTCACCCTGTGGCGCTCGCTCGGCATGACCGCCGCTGGCGATTACCTGCCGTTTGATGCGCTGACCGCGATTCACTGGGTGCATAGGCTCTTCGCGGTAGTGGTTGTTGTCATCGTCGGATGGGTTGCTCACAGCGCCTCGAAAATGCCCGGCGTCGAGCGTCTCGGCCGGGCCTTGCTATGGCTGATCGTGCTGCAGTTTTGTACCGGCATGGCCACGGTGTTGTTTGATTGGCCGCTGACCATCGCCGTGCTGCATAACGCCGGTGCCGCGCTGCTGGTGCTCATTCTCACCATGCTAAACTATCGTCTCTCCAAGCCTGTCGCAAAGGTCGCCGAATCCCGGGCCAGTCACCTGCCCGCATGATCGATCCGCCATGACCACCCTCACAGCTCAACCCAATCGCATCGCCCAGTACTGGGCACTGACCAAGCCGCGCGTGACCCAACTGGCCGTGTTTTGCGCGGTGATTGGCATGTTCCTCGCTACCCCCGAGCTGCCCGACTGGCGGTTGCTGATTTCAGCGACGGTCGGCATTTGGTTGCTTGCAGGTGCAGCGTTCGCAGTCAATTGCCTGGTTGAACGCGAAATCGATTCCCGCATGGCCCGCACTGCCCGCCGACCCATGGCCCGAGGCGAAATCACCGTACCGCAAACCCTCGCCTTCTCCGGCGTGATCGGCGGTGCCGGCATGTGGGTGCTGTACAACCTCGTCAATCCGCTCACGATGTGGCTGACCTTCGCCACCTTCGTTGGTTATGCTGTCATCTACACCATCATTCTCAAGCCCGCGACCCCGCAAAATATTGTGATCGGTGGTTTGTCCGGCGCAATGCCACCCGCACTGGGCTGGGCAGCCATTGCCAACGACGTACCGATGCAGGCCTGGATTCTGGTGCTGATCATCTTTGTCTGGACGCCACCGCATTTCTGGGCGCTTGCGCTTTACCGCCGCGATGATTACGCGAAGTCCGGTCTGCCGATGCTGCCTATTACGCACGGGATGGAGTTCACTCGTTTCCATGTCTGGCTCTACACCATCATACTTTTTGCCACGACCATGCTGCCTTATGCAGTACGAATGAGCGGCCTGATTTATCTGGTCAGTGCGGTAATACTCGGCGCCATTTTTCTCTGGTACGCATGGCGTATCTATCGCCACTACAACGACCTGATCGCGCGTAAAGCGTTTACCTACTCAATCATTTATTTGTCGTTACTGTTCGCGGCATTGCTGATTGATCACTACCTGCCCCTCTGATCATGAGCAAGCAGTTCCTCCGGCTGACGTATTGGTTGGCTTGTGTATTTTCCTGCGTAGTGGCCTTGTCTGCCTGCGATCCCAAAGGTGTGCCGACACCTAAAACAGTCTTTGCAAATACCGATATCACCGGGCTGGACTACGGCAAGGATTTCGCACTCACTGACCACAACGGCAAGTCGCGCACGATCGCCGATTTCCGTGGCAAGCTTGTCTTCATATTTTTCGGCTATACGCATTGCCCGGATATCTGCCCGACCACCTTGTCCGAAATGGCCGGCATCATGAAGTCGCTCGGCCCCAATGCTGACAAACTGCAAGTGCTATTCGTCACACTCGACCCCGAGCGCGACACACCGGAAGTCATGGCCGGCTATGTGCCCGCCTTCCACCCCGGATTTCTGGGCCTTTATGGTGATCAGGCCGCCACCGAAAAAGTCGCGCGTGATTTCAAGATCTTCCTGCAGCGGGTTCCAGGCGCTGACGGCAAGAGCTACACGATTGATCACACCGCAGGTAGTTATGTGTTCGATGCCAAGGGTCGACTGCGGCTGTTTGTACGGCATGGTCAGAGTGGCACGTTGTTGCTGAATGACTTGAAATCGCTGCTGTCTGAAAGCTAGTCAGAACACGAAGAACAAAATAAAAAAGCGCCTTGAAATTTCCAAGGCGCTTTTTCGTTGCGGGTTACGAGTGTTTTTACGCGTACTCAGCCAACGCGCTCTTCATCTTCTTCATCGCAGCCACTTCGATCTGACGTATCCGCTCGGCAGACACACCAAATTCAGCCGCCAGTTCATGCAAGGTCGCACCCGAGCCGTCATCATTGGCCAGCCAGCGTGCTTCAACGATGCGACGTGAACGCGCATCCAGTTTGCCGAGCGCTGCTTCGAGGCCGTCGGAGTGCAGACGGTCGCGCTGTTTTGCTTCCAGTACTTTGGTCGGTTCCGAATGCTCAGCTGACAAATAACTGATCGGCGAAAAACGATCCTCTTCATCATCCGTCGGCGATTCAAGCGCGATATCGCGTCCACCGAGCCGCGTTTCCATCTCAATGACTTCTTCGCGTTTGACGTTCAGAGTTTTTGCCAGTGCATCGACCTGATCCGGCGTCATCGTGTCCAGACTGGACTTGTGGCTACGCAGATTAAAAAACAGTTTGCGCTGGGCTTTGGTTGTTGCGAGTTTCACCATGCGCCAGTTGCGCAGGATGTATTCGTGAATTTCTGCTTTGATCCAGTGCATTGCATACGACACCAGACGCACGCCCTGTTCCGGGTCGAAGCGTTTTACCGCTTTCATCAGGCCGACATTACCTTCCTGAATCAGATCGGCATGCGGCAGACCGTAGCCCAGATAACCGCGCGCAATCGACACCACCAGTCGGAGGTGCGACATCACCAGTGCCTGTGCTGCTGACAGATCCGCTTTATCGCGCAACTGGCGCGCGAGCGACGATTCTTCTTCCTGTGTGAGAAGGGGTAGCCGGTTCACGGCCGAAATGTAAGCATCCAGATTGCCCAGGCTGCCGGGAAAACCGAGAGCGAGTGCCTGCCGATCAGCCGGCACGAGGGCGGACGATGCGGACATAGCTGTCATTGTTTCTCCTTGAGGGGTTTTGTCCCAAAACGCTGCTGTGAGGGGCAATTTCTGCCCCTACAGCCCTAATATTAGCACTCTCCTCAGCCGAGTGCTAAGGGGCGGTGGCCGGATTTCGGCGAGGGATGTTTGTTAAAAAGAATCATCCTGGGAACTTCTGCGGTAAGCCCTCCCGTGGCGCGTCTGCGAGGGCGGGGTGGCGACGGAGGCCGGCGTTACCCGCTGTGTGATTGGCCTTACGCCGGGGTAGGCATCGCATGATGGCAAGCGCTGGGGTGTGGGCGCCGGTATAGCGGCTCGGCTATCCGGGTTGACGCAGCGAGCGCCGTACCGAAAGCGCGGCCCCGATCACCCCCAGCGCTGCGCTGCCCGCCAGCAGCATGGCCGCGGTGCCGGCAGGCAGCGGGACGAGCCGGAAGGCTGAGCCGTATAGCTGCGCCAGTTGAATCACCGACGCATTCAGCAGCCACAAGGCCATCAGCACGCCGGCCATGGCAAGCGCCCCGGCAGCCAGTCCGAGCAGGGCGCCGGTGTAATAGAAGGGGCGGGAGACAAAGCCATCCGTCGCGCCCAGCAAACGCAGGACGGCGATTTCTTCGGACTGCGTCATCACCTGCAGGCGGATGGTGTTGAACACCACGGCAAGCACCACGCCGCAGAGTGTGGCCGCCAGAAGCCAGAGTACGGACGTGGCCAGTGTCATTAGCGCGGCCAGACGCTTGACCCAGGCTGAGTCCAACTGCACGGTGTCCACGCCCGACAATTTGCGCAGACTCGCTGCGAGTTTTTCAATACGGGACGCGCCCGACACGTCTTCGGCGCTCGTCAGCTTCAGTACATAGGCATCCGGCAGCGGGTTATTGCCCAGCGTTGCCACCACATCCGTGACGCCGGAACGCTGTCTGAGCGATTCGAGTGCTTTGTCACGCGAGACGAATTCGATCCTCGCTTTCAGTTGTGCCTGCTGCACGCGCCTTCGGATTTCATCGCCGACTGCCTGAATCCGGTCGCCGGGGATTTCGGTGGACAGGAATACGCTGATCTCCGGCTCGACCGCGATGCCTTGCGATACCGGCCGTACATTGTCGAGCACCGTGAGTCCTGCCAGCGGCAACATCAGTGCCAGTGCAATGACCAGGACATTGAACATAAAACTTCCCGGTGCGGCAATCATCCGCGTGAACGCCGCGCGCAATGCAAAGCCATGTTCTCTGAAGAGTCTCATGCGCCCACCTCGCTGCCGGCATCATGCGTTGCGGCGACCTTGCCGTGTGCCAGTTCAAAGACGCGGTCTGCGCCTTGCAGCAGGCGTTCGTCATGGGTCGAAATGATGCAGGTGACGCCGGCGGCATTAAAGGTTTGCAGCATATCCATCACACCATTTGCGCTGGCGCGATCCAGATTGGCCGTGGGTTCATCAGCCAAAATGATGCGAGGCTTGTGCACGATAGCCCGTGCGATCGAGACGCGCTGCTGTTCGCCACCCGAGAGTGACATTGGCGCTGCCGCGGCCTTGTTGTCCAGACCCACCCGCTCCAGCGCTACCATGGCGCGCTGACGGGATTCCTGAGGTGAGGCACCGGCGACCACCAGCGGTAGCATCACGTTATCGAGAACGCTGCGATCATGCAGTAACCGGTGCTGCTGCAGAATCAGACCGAGTTTTCGGCGAAGAAAGGGCAGCGTGGTGCGATTGAGTTTGCGCATATCCTGACCACTGACCAGCAAGACGCCACCCGTGGGGCGCTCGATACCGGCAACCAGTTTAAGCAAGGTCGACTTACCTGCGCCGGAGGGACCCGTCAGAAAAACCAGTTCACCCTCGTTCACCGAGAGCGTGAGGTCAGACAGTGCGAAAACATCGCCCGGATATTTTTTGGTGACGTGGGAAAACGAGATGATGGACATCGATGGTTTTATGGTCGTTTTGTCGGGGATGTTATGACGCTACTTATCACGCGGCTCATGACGCAATGGATGACGCTATTTTAAAGGACAGCGGTCCGGCGTAGCGGGCGCGAGGACTGTCAGCCCAGCAGCGCGTCAACAAATTCAGCAGCCACAAAGGGCTGTAAATCATCGATCGCTTCGCCTACGCCAATGAAATAGACCGGGATCGCGCGCTGCGTGACGATGGCCGCCAGCACGCCACCCTTGGCGGTGCCGTCCAGCTTGGTGACGATCAGCCCGGTCAGCGACAGCGCATCATCAAAAGCCTTCACCTGCGCCAGCGCATTTTGCCCGGTATTGCCGTCAATGACGAGCAGCACTTCGTGCGGCGCCCCTTCCATACCCTTGCCGATCACACGCTGGATTTTTTTCAGCTCATCCATCAGATGCAGCTGGGTCGGTAAGCGTCCCGCCGTGTCTACCATGACCACATCCACGCCGCGTGCCCTGCCCGCCTGCACGGCATCGAACGCAATAGCGGCAGGATCACCGGATTCCTGTGCAATCACTGCCACATCATTACGCTGACCCCAGACCATCAGTTGCTCGCGAGCGGCCGCACGAAACGTATCACCAGCGGCCAGCAGGACTTTCTGATCGTGCTGCTGCATATGCTTGGCCAGCTTGCCGATGGTGGTCGTTTTGCCTGCGCCATTGACGCCGGCAATCATCAACACCAGCGGCTGCTCGCGGTTCAGTACCAGCGGCTTTTCCAGCGGTCTGAGTAAATCGATCATGAGTGTGCGTAGCGCCGACTTCACCTGTGCAGCCTCAGTCAGCTTGTCCTGCTTGACACGAGTTTTCAGCGCATCCAGCAACTGCGTCGTTGCACTCACGCCGGCATCGGCCATCAATAGTGCAGACTCCAGCTCTTCATACAAGGCCTCGTCAATCTGGGTGCCGGTAAACAGCGTTGAAAGATTGGATGAGGTACGAGATAAACCGGATTTGAGCCGCTGCATCCACGAGGTGGCGGGCTTTGCGGCCGGTGTAGTCGCTGCAGTTGCTGTAACCACTGCATCAGCTGCGTTTGACGCGTTGTTTACATTTTGGTCGTTTGGAGCGCTCGACGATGCATCGGAAGAAGCGGAAGCAGGCGCGTCAGCGTCAGCAATTGCCGTCGTGGATGCGGCGTCGGCGTCGGGTGATTTTTTCCTGAAAAACTTGAACATCGGTGTCCGGTGTGGTGCGCAGCGGGGAAAAAGACAAGCAGATACAATCGGGCACTTCCGGCGCATTTCTGCCCCAATCGACTCCTATTCTAGCAGAGCAAAGACCATGAAATTTCGCCCATTATGGCTGGCTTTTGTCGTACTTCTGATCGAGGTGCTTGGTCTCAGTGCAGGCCTCGCGTGGGCAGGACCTGCAGCACAAGAATTCAAACTCGCCAACGGCATGCGCATCATCGTTCAGGAAGATCGTCGCGCCCCGACCGTGGCGCACATGGTCTGGTACCGCGCGGGCAGCATCGATGAACAAAACGGCACCACCGGCGTTGCCCACGTGCTTGAGCACATGATGTTCAAGGGAACGGCCAAACTCAAGCCTGGCGAATTCAGCAAAAAAGTCGCCGAGCTCGGGGGGCGTGACAATGCCTTCACCGGCAAGGATTACACCGCCTACCATCAGCAGGTCGAGAAATCCCGCCTGGAGCAAGTCATGGCGCTGGAAGCAGACCGCATGCAAAACCTCCGGATGGACAAGGCTGAGTTCGGCAAGGAAATTCGGGTTGTCATGGAAGAGCGCCGCTTGCGCACCGATGATCAGCCGATTGCCTTGCTATTTGAGGCGCTCAATGCAACGGCCTATGCCGCACACCCCTACAAAAACCCTGTCGTGGGCTGGATGGATGATCTGAAGAATATGACCGCTGCCGATGCGCTGGCCTGGTATCAGCGATGGTATGCGCCGAACAACGCCACCATGGTCGTGACAGGCGATGTCGATGCAAAGCAGGTTCATGCACTTGCCCAAAAATATTTCGGCAAAATTCCACCAAAGACGCTGCCGAAAACCAAGCCACAGCAAGAGCCACCGCAGACTGGTATCAAGCGCGTCGTCGTCAAAGCGCCCGCCGAAAATCCGTACCTTGTCATGGCATACAAAGTGCCCAAGCTGGTTGATGTTGAAAAAGATGACGAGTCGCACGCGCTTGATGTGCTGGCCGCTGTGCTGGATGGCTACGACAATGCGCGCCTGCCCGCTAAACTGGTGCGCACCGAACGGCTCGCCAATTCGGTCGATGCCAGCTATCAGGGCACCGCGCGCGGGCCGGTGATGTTCACGCTGTCCGGCGTGCCCGCTAAAGGCACCAGCGTTGCCCAGCTGGAGCAGGCCTTGCGCGCTGAGATCGAGCGTATTGCCAAAGAAAGTGTGTCGGCCGATGAGCTCAAGCGCGTCAAAGCGCAGCTGATTGCCAGTCAGATTTATAAACGCGATTCCGTATTCGGGCAGGCAATGGAAATCGGCGTGATGGAAATGTCGGGGATCTCATTTCGTCAGATCGATCGCATCATCGAAAAACTGGCTGCGGTCACACCAGCGCAGGTGCAGGCAGTAGCGCAAAAATATTTTTCGGATGATCAATTGACAGTCGCCACACTCGAACCCCTGCCAGTATCAGCGCAGGCAGAGCGTAAACCCGACGTTTCCGGTCTCAGGCACTAATAACTTGTCTCGTCAGGCCGCTTGCGGCATTGGCAGTACCTTGCCGTCGACCTGACGAGGCAGGTTCTACACAAGGAAGTAAATACGATGTTGAAAAAAATCTGGATCATTGCGTTTCTGTGCGTCGCCAGCACCGCACATGCGGCGCTCAATATTCAGCACTGGACGCTGCCCAATGGCACACGCGTTTATTTTGTTGAAAACCACACGATTCCGATTCTGGATGTAAATGTGGATTTCGATGCGGGCGGGCGACGTGATCCGGCCGGTAAATCCGGCACCGCATCCCTGACCAATGCGATGCTGGCGCGTGGCATCGCGGCGGCCACGCTGGCCGATGGCCGTACCGAACCCGCGATGACCGAAGCACAGATTTCCGATGCGATCGCTGATATTGCGGCGCAACGGGGTGGCGGCGCTGGCACCGACCGATCGGGCATGGCCATACGCACGCTCGCTTCCAAAGCTGAGCGCGAACAAGCGATTCTTCTGCTGGCCCGTTTGCTGTCACAACCGGCCATGCCAGCGGAGTTTCTTGCGCGCGACAAGGCGCGCACGATTGCCGGCATACGTGAGGCACTGACCAAGCCGGAATCGATTGCCAGCAAAGCCTTCTGGCGTCTTGCCTATGGCGACCATCCTTATGGTGTGGAGTCGACGGTTGAATCCATCGAAGCCATCACCCGCGAGGACTTGCTTGATTTTCATGCGAAACACTACGTCGCCAATCGCGCCGTCATCGCCATGATTGGCGACATCAGCCGTGAAGAAGCCAATGCCATTGCCATGGAGCTGACACGCCGGCTGCCGCAGGGTGACGCCTTGCCTGCGCTGCCTGCCGTGGCCAAGCCGGTGGGTAGTGAGCAACGCATTCCTCATGCCGCATCACAGGCGCATATCCTGATTGGGGCCCCGACGCTGGCACGCAGTGATCCGGATTTTTTTGCGCTGACGGTGGGTAATTACATTCTGGGTGGCGGCGGTTTTGTATCGCGCCTCACGCGCGAGGTTCGTGAAAAACGGGGTCTCTCTTACAGCACTTACAGTTACTTCAGCGCGATGGCGCAACCCGGTCCGTATCAGGCGGGGCTTCAGACCCGTAAAGATCAGTCGGAAGAAGCGCTCAAGGTGGTGCGCGATACCATCGCTGCTTATTTGCGCGAGGGCCCGACCGAAGCTGAGCTCAAGGCGGCGAAAGCCAATCTGGTGGGCGGCTTTCCGCTTCGCATCGATAACAACCGCAAAATTCTCGACAACATGGCGGTCATCGGCTTTCATCAGTTGCCGCTGGATTATCTTGATACCTGGACGGCGCGCGTGGAGAAAGTTACCGTCGCCGACATTCGCGCGGCCTTCGCCCGAAAGCTATCGATGGACAGTCTGGTGACCGTCGTGGTCGGCGGTGAGAAATAAGCCATCATGAATCGCAGGCCCGCTGTTCCTCGGCAAGTGCGCATCATTGGCGGGCAATGGAAGCGTACTCCTCTGCCGGTACCTGAAGTTGAAGGATTGCGGCCCACGCCGGATCGGGTGCGTGAAACCGTATTCAACTGGCTGGAACATTTGCAGCAGCGCAGCTGGCGCGGCCGGCATTGTCTGGATTTGTTTGCCGGCACAGGTGCGCTGGGCTTGGAGGCGGCCAGTCGTGGCGCAGAACATGTCGTGCTGGTGGAATCGGATGCCGGCGCAGTCCGGCGTTTGGAAGCGACGCGCGACAAGCTGCAAGCCGGTAACGTGCGCATCGTGCGGGCCGATGCCCTGCATTGGCTGAAACGCGCTACGGAAAAATTCCATCTGATTTTTCTTGACCCGCCTTATGCGCAACAGCGACTCCCTGAGCTCTTGCCGCTGTGCCGGGGCTTGCTTGCGCCCGGCGGACTGGTCTATGCTGAATCAGCCCAGCCGTTGACCGATCTGTGGCCGGAGAACGGACTGACTGGCTGGACAGCGACACGCGTGGACAAGGCGGGGACGGTTCATTTTGGTCTCTTCGCCCCCGAGGATGCGGGATTGAATTAGGGCATAATTCGCGTTCTTTGTATTCCACCGAGCAATCAATTTGCTCACGCCTTTACCGTAAGAGGACTTCTTCATGGTTGCAGCCGTTTATCCCGGAACCTTCGATCCGCTCACGCGGGGCCATGAAGATCTGGTGCGCCGCGCCTCCGGGCTGTTCGACCGTCTGGTTGTCGGTGTCGCTGACAGTAAAGCCAAACGGCCCTTCTTTTCACTCGAAGAGCGGCTGGATATCGCCAGAGAGGTGCTCGGCCATTATCCGAATGTCGTGGTTGAAGGTTTTTCGGGCTTGTTGAAAGATTTTGTTCGTCGGCATGATGCCCGTGTCATCGTTCGCGGCTTGCGCGCGGTATCTGACTTTGAATATGAATTCCAGATGGCAGGCATGAACCGCTATCTGCTGCCTGATGTGGAGACCCTGTTCCTCACGCCATCCGATCAGTATCAATTTATCTCCGGCACCATCGTTCGAGAAATTGCCATACTGGGTGGTGATGTATCGAAATTTGTTTTTCCGTCCGTGGAAAAATGGCTGCTGAAAAAAATCGAAGCCGATAAGGCCGCTCAGTCCTGAGTTCATAGAGCCCGAGAGCAGATCATGGCGCTGATGATTACCGACGATTGCATCAACTGCGACGTCTGTGAACCGGAATGCCCCAACGAAGCCATCTTCATGGGGCCACTGATCTATGAGATCAACCCGGACAAATGTACCGAGTGCGTCG
>JBILCO010000262.1:0-3389 GCA_044353075.1 Burkholderiaceae bacterium | reverse complement strand
ACCGCGTGAGGGGCTGGCGCGCGCTTAGCGCAGACCCAGTACGTCATGCATGTCGTACAGTCCCGAGGTTTTGCCCTGCAGGAAGCGCGCGGCACGTAAGCTGCCATGGGCGTAAGTCACGCGGCTGGAGGATTTGTGGGTGATCTCTATACGCTCGCCGATACCGGCAAACAGCACCGTGTGGTCACCGACAATATCGCCGCCACGGATGGTCGCAAAGCCTATCGATGAGGGATCCCGCTCGCCGGTGACACCCTCGCGTGCGAACACGCCCACCTTGCTCAGATCACGACCAAGCGCGTCGGCGATGACTTCGCCCATTTTCAGTGCTGTGCCAGAGGGCGCGTCGACTTTATGACGGTGATGGGCTTCGATGATTTCGATGTCATAGCCATGCGAAAAGCTTTTCGCAGCCAGTTCCAGCAGTTTCATCGTGACATTCACGCCGACACTCATGTTGGGCGAGAAGACGATCGCTGTTTTTTGGGCGGCTGCGGCAATGGCCGCCTTGCCGGCGTCGTCAAAACCGGTTGTGCCTATGATCATTTTGATGCCGTGCTCGGCACAATACGCCAGATGATGCAGTGTCCCCTCAGGACGGGTGAAGTCGATCAGATACTCCGCATCGGCCAGTCCGCGGGCCAGATCGGCTTCAATCAGGACACTCGAGGGTTGTCCGAGAAATGCTGCGGCGTCGCTCCCGAGACTGGACGCGCCGGGAATGTCGAGCGCGCCAGCTAGTGTGGCGTCAGCGTCGGCGGTAATGGCTTCAATCAGCATGCGGCCCATGCGGCCGGACGCGCCGGCAACCGCGATTTTCATGGCATTCATCGGAGGTGTGGCTTCAGGGCTCGTTATTTATTCTGGGGTGCTGCGATACGAAGGAGGTAGTCTTTTTCTTCAGGCAGGTCGCCGCCCTCGAAATGCGATACACGGCCTTCTTTGAAAAAAACGACAACCCGGCTGCTGGTGATTTCACCATCGCCTTTTCTGATGCGGAACGGATAATCCCAGCGTGTCTCGTGGAACAAGTCGGTCAGCAGCGGGGTGCCGAGAATAAAGCGCACTTGTTCGGGGGTCATGCCCACTTTCAGCTGAGAGACCATTTCTTTGGAAATGAAATTACCCTGCTGAACATCGGGACGGTAGACCGGCACCACGCCAAACAGTTTTGATTTTTGAACGGTCTGCGCGATGCCGCTGTTGTCGGTTGTGGCCTCGGCGGCCGCGGGCGTAGTCGTCCACAGTTTGCTGACCGAGGAACAGCCGCTCAGACACAGGGCGGCCAGGGCAAGCGGCAGCAGGCATTTCATTGGACGCGAGAACAACGGAATCATGGTGATCGGTGGGTGAATTAAGCAACTTCGCCAAAACGCTATATGATAAAGCAGTTCACCTTAACTGAAGCGAAATCATGCCGACCAACCCCGCCGACCTGAAATCCAGTGGATTGAAGGCGACGCTGCCCCGACTGAAAATCCTGGAGATCTTCCAAAGCAGTGCGGTGCGACACTTGTCCGCCGAGGATGTCTACAAGCTACTGCTTGCCGAGAATCTTGATGTCGGTCTGGCAACCGTTTACCGTGTGCTGACCCAATTTGAGCAGGCCGGTCTGCTGAGTCGCAATAACTTCGAGTCCGGCAAGGCCGTGTTCGAGCTTAATGAAGGCTCGCACCATGACCATCTGGTTTGCCTCGATTGCGGTCTGGTTGAAGAGTTTTTTGATGAAGAGATCGAAAAACGGCAGCAACGCATCGCGGAAGAAAGAGGCTTCAAACTGTCCGAGCATGCACTGGCGCTGTATGGTACTTGCATGAAACAGGATTGCCCCCACCGCAACTGAGTGGCGGGTATCGCAGGATCAGGGGTGCGACAGCGCGTTTGACAGCAGTCGGGCGGTGATGTCCACAATGGGAATCACGCGCTCGTAGGCCATGCGGGTGGGACCAATCACGCCCAGTGTTCCGACGATCTTGCCGTTTGCTTCATAGGGCGCGGTCACCACGCTCATGGATTCCAGTGGCATCAGATGCGATTCGCCTCCGATGAAAATCTGTACCCCCGTTGCCTTGCTAGACATGTCCAGCAGCGCCGTCAGTGTGGTTTTCTGCTCGAAGATATCAAAGAGTTTGCGCAGGGAGCTCATGTTCGATGACAAATCTTCCACCGACAGCAGGTTGCGTTCGCCTGAAATAACAATATCTTCACCGCCGCTAGTCATCGCATCACTGCCGACTTCAACGGCGGCCTTCATGAGCCGCGTCATGTCATTTTGCAGCTGCCTGAGTTCGTCCTTGAGGCGAATGCGGACATCATCGAAAGACAGGCCGGCGTAGTGCTGGTTGATGTAGTTCGCCGCGTGTACCAGCTGGGCTGGCGTATAGTCGATGTCGGTCAGCATCAGTCGGTTCTGCACATCGCCATCCGGGGCGACGATGACCAGCAGGATGCGTTTCTCGGACAATCTCAGAAATTCAATTTGCTGAAAGTGCATTTCCCGCTTGGGCGTCAGCACCACACCCGCGAATTGCGACAGCGACGAAAGGACCTGCGCCGCACTGGCGATGATTTTTTGCGAAGGTACGCCGGCCTGAAAGCGCGATTCCACTGAGCTTTCATCAATGCTTTGTACTGTGAGCAGACTGTCGACAAAAAGCCGGTAACCGCGTGGGGTCGGTACCCGACCAGCGGAGGTATGAGGGCTGGCCACCAGGCCGAGCTCTTCGAGGTCGGCCATGATATTGCGTATCGTCGCCGGTGACAGATCCAGACCAGAAATCTTTGCCAGCGCGCGAGAACCAACGGGTTGACCATCAGCTATGTAGCGTTCAACCAGTGCTTTTAGCAGTGTTTGTGCGCGAATATCGAGTTGCATGTGTTCTATTCTAGCGACAGCCAGCCTTGTGTGCCAGCGATGTTAAAGAATAGTGCTGCGCAGATGCAGCCATTGTTCCAATTCATGCAGGGAGCTGACCGAAGCATCAGGCTGGATGTGCGCGTGCTCGGCAGCTGGAGTCGCGCCATGCCGGTTGAGCCAGATGCCGGCCAGTCCGGCCTTCTGGGCACCCTCGACATCCAGCCGCAAGTCGTCGCCGATGTAGGCTACCTGTGACGGTGGCAGACCCAGGGCTTCGCAGGCGCTGTGAAAGACGACAGGATCGGGCTTGGCCCGGCCGATCTGATGCGCGGCCAGTGATACGGAAAAATGCTGATGCAGTCCGATCTGCTGCAAATCAGCCGCGCCGTTGGTCAGCGAACCCAGTGTGATTCGGTCGGCCAGTCGGGGCAGACAGATTGCGACGTCATCGAAGAGTGTTACCTGATTGCGGGCGGTGGTAAACACTGCCATCGCTCCATCGATGTGCGCCGTATCAGCGCCGCAGGCAACA
>JBILCO010000294.1:0-2993 GCA_044353075.1 Burkholderiaceae bacterium | reverse complement strand
AGATCCACCCGAATCGAGCAAATCGATAATGGCTTGATTGCCGTCGTCAATGACGTACTGCATGGTTTTTCTTTCGATCCCTCCGAGATATCAACGGTATGGCTGTGGGTGACGCCAACGTTGGTGATTAGTGGTCGGCGCAAATCCTTGAAGTCGGTCGACCGTTTACGGCAGTCTGTGAATTCAGGCGAAAAAATTACCACCAGTTTTGAATTGCTTTCCCATTTGCTGCGCGATCAAGCCGATGTACTGATCGGCATCGTGCGCGAAACCGTCACCCGCGTCGATAAAATCGAAGATGATTTACTCGCGGAGCGTCTCAATTACAAGCGCGCCAATCTGGGTAACCTGCGCCGCGTACTGGTGCGCTTGCAACGCCTGATGGCGCCCGAGCCAGCCGCCTTGTTTCGTCTGCTGCAACGCCCGCCTCAGTGGATTGATGAGCTGGATTTGCAGGATCTGCGGCAATCCAGCGAGGAGTTCTCTGCCGTGCTGGTGGATATGGCCTCGCTGCAGGAGCGCATCAAGCTCTTGCAGGAAGAAATTGCAGCGATGGTGAATGAACGAAATAGCCGCAGTCTGTACACGCTGACGGTATTTACGGTGATGGCGCTGCCCATCAATATGATTGCCGGTTTGTTCGGGATGAATGTCGCGGGTATTCCCATGTCCGATGAGTCGCACGGTTTTTGGGTGGTCGTCGGTCTGGTGGCCTGTGTGACGGGCATTGCCTATTGGGCGTTGACGCGGCAACGGCGGGATCGCTGAGCTGCTCAGCCACGGGTGTTCGGTCTTGCCGGCGGCCGGCCCCCGCCGTTTAAAATACGGCAATGGTCAAGCTCAGTAAGTCATTCCCGGCAGGTCGCGTCGCGCGGCTGTTCATGGTCGCTTTTGTTTTGTCTGCATGTCAGGCACCCCCCAAAATCCCCGATGTTTCCGCTACGGTACCGCTGCCGTCTTCCAACCAGCCCGTGGCGCCTGTGGTACCGCCTGCCGTGACGCCGTTACCTCGACCTGTCCGGATTGCGCTGGTGCTGGGCGGCGGTGCTGCACGTGGTTTTGCGCATATTGGGGTGATCAAGGCGCTCGAAGCCCAGGGTATTTTTCCGGATATGGTGGTGGGTACCAGCGCCGGCAGTCTGGTGGGTGCGCTGTATGCGGCCGGTAACAATGGTTTTGCGCTGCAGAAGCTGGCGATGGAAATGGATGAGGCGGCGATCTCCGACTGGTCGGTGCCTTTGTTTTCGCCAAGCTCCGGTGTGATCAAGGGGGAGGCAGTGCAGTTGTATGTGAATCGCGCGGTACAGAACCAGCCCATCGAGAAGCTGAAAATCCCGTTTGGTGCGGTGGCGACCGATTTGCACACGGGGCAGGCGATTTTATTCAGGCGGGGTAATACCGGTGCCGCGGTGCGTGCTTCGTCGGCAGTGCCGGGCGTTTTTCAACCGGTGAAAATTGGCAGTGCGACGTATGTGGATGGCGGTCTGGTGTCACCGGTGCCGGTGAGTTTTGCGCGCAAGATGGGGGCGGATTTTGTGATTGCGGTGAATATTTCCGTGCAACCGGAAGCGCAGCCTGCTTCAGGTACGCTGGAAATTTTATTGCAGACCTTTGCCATCATGGGACAAAGCCTGAATCACTATGAACTGCGTGATGCCGATGTCGTGATTCGGCCGGAGCTGGCGACGATGAAGGGCAATGATTTTCAACAGAGGAATGTGGCCATCATGGCGGGTGAGCGCGCTGCTACTGCACAGATGACGGAAATCAAACAACGGCTGAAGGCGAAACGAGAGCAGCCTTGATCCTGATGGTGGAATGTGCTGCGGAGCGTTTGCTACTTATCGCGGCGCAGCTTCCGACTCGAGCACCCGCCGCGCGCCATTGAAGCGCGTTTTCCAGTAAGCCATGTCCATGTCTTCGACGCGGACGGCGCGACCTTTGGACGGCGCGTGAACGAACTGGTTATTGCCGAGATAGATCCCGACATGAGAGAACGCGCGATTAAGCGTATTGAAGAAAACCAGATCGCCCGGCTGCAAATCCTGTTTGTCGACCGGCTGGCCGCGCCGGCTCATTTCATTAGAGGTGCGGGGCAGATCGGTGCCGTCCGCTTCTCGAAAAACATAACGAACCAGACCGCTGCAATCGAGGCCCTGATCCGGTGAATTGCCGCCGTAGCGATAGCGTATGCCCACCAGCGACAGCGCTTCGATCGCGACCTGCGCTGCGCGGTCGGTGAAGCTGCTGATCCGGTCAAGCACGGATGCCGGTTCCGTTTCGGCACTGACGGGCAAGGGCGACGCGAGCACAGCCGCCATCAACACGACGGCAGTGGTGCCGCGCATGATGTTGCTCAAACTGAATCGGGATGGCGGTTGTGTCAAAGCTACCTCAGGGCAAACAAACCTGCGAACTGTAAGCGATGTGTGCGAACTTGTCAAAAGAAACACGGCAGATTCAACGGCACTGTGATGGATTTCTTGCCATATTGTCTAAATAAACTTATCGTACAATCCAGCCTTTTAAAAATCGACGAAGGAAAACCCATGCGCTCGAAACAGGCACTGACACTGGACGACATCAAGAAAATCGCTGCGGCGGCGGAAACCGAAGCGCTGGCCCACAAATGGGCAGTGACCATCGCGATCGTGGATGACGGTGGCAATCTGCTGTGGCTGCAGCGTCTGGATGGTGCAGCGCCGGTATCTGCATCGATTGCGCCGTCTAAAGCCCGTACCGCCGCCCTGGGCGTGCGCGAGACCAAGGTGTACGAAGACATCATCAACAATGGCCGGTATTCCTTCTTGTCAGCGCCAAACATTGATGGCCTGCTTGAGGGCGGCGTGCCCATCATGGTGGCAGGTGACTGCGTTGGTGCGGTGGGTGTTTCCGGTGTTAAATCAAACGAGGATGCGCAAATCGCCAAAGCGGGTATCGCCGCCCTGGGATTGTAAGCAGGTACTTCGCTGATAGCGGGCAGGGCGAGCCGA
>JBILCO010000341.1:0-4488 GCA_044353075.1 Burkholderiaceae bacterium | reverse complement strand
CTGCGCGCTCACCGAGACCATTGATCGTGCACTCGACCTGACGCGCGCCGCCAATCATGACGCCCGCCAGCGAATTGGCCACCGCCATGCCCAGGTCATTGTGGCAATGCACAGACCAGACCGCCTTGTCGGAATTTGGGATGCGCTCGCGCAGGGTTCTGAGCATCTGTCCATACAGCTCAGGCACCGCGTAACCGACCGTATCAGCAAAATTGATCGTGGTCGCGCCCTCGGCGATGACCGCCTCCAGCACGCGACAGAGGAAATCCATATCGGATCGGCTGCCATCCTCGGGACTGAACTCCACGTCATCGGTAAACTGCCGCGCGAACCGAACTGCCTGCCGCGCCTGCTCGTAGACCTGATCAGGCGACATCCGCAGCTTTTTCTCCATGTGCAACGGCGAGGTGGCAATGAAGGTGTGAATACGCTTGCGTGGGGCCGGCGCCAACGCTTCCGCCGCCCGGGCAATATCCTTGTCATTGGCACGCGAGAGCGAGCAGACCACTGAGTCCTTGATGATGCCTGCAATCGCCTTGATCGCCTCGAAATCTCCGGGCGAGGACGCGGCAAAACCGGCCTCGATGACATCCACCTTCAAACGCTCCAGCTGACGCGCAATCCGAATTTTTTCGTCCTTGGTCATCGAGGCGCCCGGCGACTGCTCGCCATCCCGCAAGGTGGTGTCAAAAATAATCAGTTTGTTCGAATCAGCCATGTCGGGCTCCTGAGGTTAATACTGCGAATGGATATATTTTCGCCTGCCCGGGCCAACTTTGCCTGAGCGGGAGGTAAAACAAAGGGGGGAAGGAAGGTCTGCGCTGTCAGCGCAGTAGATACAGCAGCAGGCCGGAACGGCTGCCGCTGAAGGTCATCTGGAGAGGAGCAAATAAACTTGTCATGCCAGAAAGAATAAGGGGGATTTCCAAAAAGCGCAACCGCGTCATTTCTATCGCGCCGATAGCCTCTGCGCCCGGGAGGCCCAGGGCCTAGCGATCCTCGCGGGGTTCGTCGCTGGTCTGCACAATGCTGACCGGCCTGCCCTTGAACCACTGCCAGAAGAACACGCCGTATCCGGACAAGCCGTAAGTCACAAATAGACCGAACAGCACCTTGGGCGGATCACTGGAGATCGCCACAAAAATCAGAACAATCAGAAAGATCGCGATGAACGGAACGGATTTCTTGAAATTCACATCCTTGAAACTGTAAAACGGCACATTGGTCACCATGGTCAGTCCCGCGTAGACCGTGATCGCCCAGGACAACCAGTTGAAATCGGCCCCCGCAATACGCAGATCATCCATCAGCCAGATAAAGCCCATCACCAGGGCCGCCGCCGCCGGGCTGGGCAAGCCCTGAAAGAAACGCTTGTCCACGACAGTAATGTTGGTGTTGAAGCGGGCCAGTCGCAGCGCGGCACCCGCGCAGTACACAAAAGCCGCCAGCCAGCCCAACTTGCCCATCCCACGCAACGACCATTCGTAGACAATGAGCGCGGGCGCTGCACCAAAGGACACCATGTCGGACAGGCTGTCGTATTGCGCGCCAAATTCGCTCTGCGTATTGGTCAGTCGCGCTACCCTGCCATCGGTCGCATCCAGCACCATCGCCGCAAAAATCGCCACTGCGGCATTCGAGAACTGGCCGTTCATGGCCATCACGATCGCATAGAAGCCGCAGAACAGCGCAGCTGTCGTAAAAGCGTTCGGCAACAAATAGATGCCCCGGCTGCGGGGCGCCAGAGACTCGGAAGCATCCGCCTGAGCAGCCGCTGCGCGTCTGAGCGAAAACTTGTTCGGACGTAGAGGCTTCCCCTGAAGGGCTTTGGCCTTACTTTTGCGGTTATTAAAAAGTGCCATAGCGCCTATGGTAACCGACCGGGACTGTGATCCGGCTCAGAGCTCGGCAAGGATGGTCTCGGTCGCCGAGACTTTGTCACCAACCGCCACCAGAGGACGAGCGGTCAGCGGCAAATAAACATCAACACGTGAACCGAAGCGTATGAAACCGTAGCGCTGCCCGCGTGCCAGCGAGTCCCCCGCTCCCACGTAACAAAGAATGCGTCGGGCGATCAGCCCGGCCACTTGGACAAAGGTCACCGTCTGCCCATTGGCCGCTGTCATCACCACGGCATTGCGCTCATTTTCGGTCGAGGCCTTGTCCAGATCCGCATTGACAAACCTGCCTGGGAAGTATTCGACCTTCTCAATTGTTCCATCGACCGGCGAGCGGTTGGAATGAACATTAAACACGTTCATGAACACGCTGATCTTCAGAGACTCGCGGTTCGCATAAGGGTCATGCGCCTTTTCAACAACAACGATACGACCGTCCGCCGGTGACAGGACTGCCTTCGGATCCAGCGGAATCGAACGGGGCGGATCGCGGAAGAATTGCAGCACAAATAGCGCAATGACCCAGAAAGGCCAGGACCAACCACCAAGCGCGGACGTTGCCACCAACGCCGCAACAATGGCGATACCGAGGAAAGGCCAGCCTTCGCGGGCAATGATGGGATGGGGGTAGTTACTCAATGTCGCTCCAGATCGGGTTTCCAAAATTTCTCAAAAGAAATTCTCATCAAGTCAGCATTTTAGCGCCATCTGGGGTCGACTGCGTCCGAGACAGGAACACGGACGACTCAAAAAATGGGAAGAATCGAAAATTTTCCAGAACAAATGTTCGTTTATCGACACATATCTCGCTAAGAAGCTTCAAAAGACAAAGAAATCTTTACTTGGCAAAACAAAACCGTGACAACGCCAGCAAACACTCACCGCCCCATACAGCCCGCCTCAGATGCATTGGCCATCTGGGAGCGCGCTGCCAAAGAAAACAAACCGATCGGGTTAGATAGCCACGGCAATGTCACCTTGCTATTTGGTGCTTCCCACGAGAGCTTTCGCGGGCAAGCAAGTCATCGACAAACAGCCAAAGACGCCATTTTGAGCAAAATGCGATCCGAAATGGCTCAGCGGGGCAGCTGGAATGGCAGCGCAATCCATAACGTCATGGCATCCCACTTGCCCAGCCTTGATGGCTTCATGAGAGACGATCGGGTCAGCTATTTACGCAGCGAGTGGAACAAGCTGAGAAACATAACCGAAGCATCACTTGAACTCGCTCCTGATGTACTGAAGAACAGACTTGCCGTCGCAGAACGCATCGCCCCCTTCTTACCACCCGGTCTCGGCGTGTCCTTACATGACGAGGGACTGTCCTGGCTTAACCACACTTTTTCAAGTGAGCAGCAGCAACACATCCTGGATGGACTGAGCTCGCTGGCCGGAGATCCGGTGGACCCCGCACTGCATCTCGAGCTACAAATGCTCAAGGATCTGAACCGAGACACCTACGACATTATCTTGCCGGACGGCATGAGTATGCTGAATGAAACCAGTGAGCATCAGCAATTCCATCAGCAGATAGACGGTCAACCTGAGCTCACTCCGAAAGCCAGACAAATACTCAGACGGCTGCATGCTTTTTGCGGAGGCGATCGCGACATGATGACCTCGCTCTCCAAGCTAATGAATCAGAAATCAGTCCTCAAATTGATAGCCGCGCATCAAGCAGAGCTGCGCCCAGCTTCTGGCACAGAAATTCATATCCATGCAAATAGCAAAAAATTGAACAGCCTGTCTTTATACCGGCTGCATCGAACCAAAGAAGGCGATGTTAGCTTGACGGTCAGTCACATGAAAAAAGGAAGCGCGCTTCTAGACGACCAAATGCAAACACTATGTCGATTAAAACCGGGCCAACAATCGGAAATAGCTAATGAAAAAAATTTTAATTTTCGGTGCTGCAATGAAATTTTATTAAAACAAGAAGCATTAAAAGCGCACAAAATAATTCCTGTGTTGAGGCGGCCAGCTTCAGTAGATTTTGTGCTGGATATCGTTTGGGACAAAAATAGTTAATTAAAATATGACGAAGATCTACACGCAATCAAGCATACAAGCGCTAGAGATATATCTAAAAGAAATACAGAATGGAAGTGAAGTCAGGTTCTCAAGCAAAACCAATCGCATTTACAAGGCGAACTGGGTTGATAAATTGATCCTAAAAATTGATAAAAAATTTTTTGATGGCAATCAAGCGTCACTTTGGCGCACCGAGGCAAAAATGTCCATCATCAATAAATTTTCGGACGAATGTGCTTTAGTTGAACCTAAAATGACCAGTACAGAAAACTCATTGGTCAGGACATCACTATTTTCTGAGTGGACCAATTCAGAATTCGATAAAAAAACCGTCGACGATATAAAAAATAAATTTTTAATATCTGTAAATACCAATTCAAAAACACATGAAAATATAAAAAAAATCCTGGAAAACGGTGTTAATCCAAATGAGTATTTTTTCAAAGAAGCAATTAAAAAAGGCCATGGCTTTGACTTTGCTGTTGAGTTGTCAAAAAAAGCCAATTCATTAAAAGAAAATCTTGGTCTACCTAAAAACTATATTTTTCATCTCACCTAT
>JBILCO010000275.1:0-3200 GCA_044353075.1 Burkholderiaceae bacterium | reverse complement strand
GCGTACGCATGGGTCTGTGGGGTGCTGCTCAGGCAATTGCCTTTGGCATCGGCGGACTGCTGGGCACAGCCGCCAGTGATCTGGCGCATTGGCTCCTGCCGTCTTCCGGCATTGCCTACGGCACCGTGTTCGCCGGTGAAGCACTTTTGTTTGTCGCGTCGGCGCTGTTGGCGTCACGCATTCCGATGACGGAGCATCAGCGCGAGCAGCAGTCCGCTCGCGTGGCGCAACCTTCATTCTCATGAAGCAGTAACGACGCCGCGAAGGGGAAGCGCATGTCAAACCACGAACAATTCGATGTCGTCATCGTTGGCGGCGGCCCCGCCGGCGCCACCGCAGCCCATGATCTTGCACGACGCGGTCGACGCGTGCTGCTGCTGGATCGCGCGGGTCGCATCAAACCCTGCGGCGGCGCGATACCGCCGCGCGCGATTCGCGACTTTGATATTCCGGATCACATGCTGGTTGCCAAGGCCCGTTCAGCACGCATGATTGCGCCTTCTAATACCAAGGTCGATATTCCAATCGAAGGCGGTTTTGTTGGCATGGTTGATCGCGAACATTTCGATGAATGGTTGCGTGAACGTGCAGCCGCTTCGGGCGCAATTCGCCGCAATGCCCGATTTGAACGTGTCGGCCTGGACGAAGACGGCATGAGCACCATTACCTATCAGGATGGCGGCGACAACACTCGCCATACGGTGCGTGCGCGCAGCATTATCGGTGCCGATGGTGCACGATCAGCGGTGGCGCAACAAACTGTACCCGGCGCAGAAAAAACCAAATACGTGTTCGCCTATCACGAGATCGTTGAAGCGCCCGACGTCAAACCCGCGGGCTACGATGACACACGCTGCGATGTGTTTTATCAAGGTCATTTGTCACCCGATTTTTATGGCTGGGTATTTCCACACGGTGGCACGCTGTCCATCGGTACCGGCAGCGCCGACAAAGGTTTTTCATTGCGTAACGCGACGACTTCATTGCGCGCGGCCGCTGGTCTTGAGCATGCTAAAACAGTGCGTCGTGAAGGTGCACCGCTACCGATGAAACCCCTGCCGCGCTGGGACAATGGTCGTGATGTGGTGCTGGCCGGTGATGCAGCTGGCGTGGTGGCACCGGCCTCCGGTGAGGGTATCTATTACGCAATGCTGGGCGGACGACTGGCGGCCGATGCGGCCGAAGAATTGCTGGTCACGGGTGACGCGCGTTGCCTGGCCAAGGCCCGCAAGCGCTTTATGAAAGATCACGGCAAAGTTTTCTGGGTACTCGGCATCATGCAATATTTCTGGTACTCCAGCGACAAACGTCGCGAACGCTTTGTCAGTATGTGCAAAGACAAGGATGTACAAAAACTCACCTTTGATTCGTACATGAACAAAGAACTGGTGCGCTCAAAACCGATGGCCCATGTGAAAATCTTTTTCAAGGATATGGCTCATTTACTGGGATTGGCGAAAGTGTGATTCAACTCGCTCGCGGCAGCAAAAAATCAATACTGATTGCCTTCCTGCTGGCCATTGCCGTCGGCGGTATCGGTGGTGCAGTCACTGAAATCGGGCCGTGGTACACCAGCCTGATCAAACCTTCGTGGCAACCACCTGACTGGGCTTTCGGGCCAATATGGACGCTGATCTACATCACCACCGGCATTGCCGGTGTGCGAGCATGGCGCTTGGGTGATGCGGGTCAGCGCCGTATGTTTCTGATCGCGCTGCTGATCAACTGCGGCCTCAATGTGCTCTGGAGTCTGCTGTTCTTCAAGATGCATCGCCCCGATCTGGCGCTGATTGAAGTCGCGGTCTTGTGGCTGTCCATCGTGCCACTGATACTGCTGCCTTTGCGTTATTCACCACGATCGAGCCTGTTGATGCTGCCTTATCTGGCCTGGGTGAGCGTCGCTGCGTATTTGAATCTGACGATCGTCCGGCTCAATCCTGTCCTCTGACTCGCCTGTTTTACCGGATTACCAAACCTGATTTGTCTCAAATTGTCAGAGCCTGCATGCATTCTGTGGATGACCTTCAGTAGACGACCGGTTATACGCTGTTTTTTTCCAGCGAATAAAGCTCATCAACCACCAAAGCAGCCTCATCAAAGGATTCATCAGCGAAGAACTCGCTGCGCACGATAGCGACGTCAAGGCCGGCGGCACGGGCAGCCAACAAACCGTTGCGCGAATCTTCAATCGCACAACAATCACTGGCCGTCATACCCAGACGCTTGAGTGCCGGCAGGTAGGTTTCCGGGTCAGGGTAAAGTCGGTTGCTTTAACATTTTGGTGAACTCCAATCCTGGCATGGGCGAGTGAAGCCAGAAGCCCTGTGCTACCTCACATGAATTTCTACGCAAAAATTCAAACTGCTCCAGTGTTTCCACCCCTTCTGCTATGACTTTGTAATTGAGATTTTTTCCAATTGCAATGATGGCCTTGACAAGAACATCATCATTTTCTGTCGAAATATCTTTGACAAAAGACTGATCAATTTTCAAAGTATCTACCGGCATTCGCTTGAGGTAGCTGAGACTTGAGTAGCCTGTACCAAAATCGTCAATCGAAATCTTGATACCCATGGCTCTTAATGCATGCAAAATCGCCGTACTGGTCTGTATATTTTTCATCAACACAGTTTCAGTAATCTCGAGCTCAAGGTGACTCGGCTCCAGACCGGTTTCCCTAAGCACCTCGCAAATGTTGTCCAGAAAATCAGAATCGTCGAATTCACGGGCAGAGATGTTGACGGAAATAATATTAAAATCAAGCCCGTCGGTTTTCCATGCCTGAGCCTGACTACAAGCTTCATGCAGCACCCAACGCCCGATAGGAATGATGGCACCACACTCCTCGGCAGCAGGTATGAAATAAACAGGCGACAGCACACCATCCACAGGATGACGCCAACGTATCAGGGCTTCCACGCCAGCGATACCGCCGTCATTCAGATTGATTTGTGCCTGGTAAAAAAGCTCGAATTCTTCATTCCGGAGGGCGGCATAAATATTTTTTTCAATAGCTCGCAAGGTTGATATCTTTTTCCGCATTTCTGGCTTAAAAAAATAAAATCGATTCCGGCCATTTTCTTTGGCATGGTACATGGCGGAGTCAGCTTTGAGCATTAAAGTATCTGAATCTTCACCGTCATCCGGATACAGACTGATACCCATGGAGGTAGTGATATCAATATTCATTTCTCCTATGG
>JBILCO010000205.1:0-4503 GCA_044353075.1 Burkholderiaceae bacterium | reverse complement strand
GTCCTATCGGTGTGCTCAAAATGACGGACGAATCCGGCGGCGATGCCAAAGTCCTGGCCGTACCGATCGATAAGGTGCTGCCGATTTACACCCACTGGCAAAAGCCTGAAGACATGAACGAGTTGCGCCTGAAGCAAATTCAGCACTTCTTCGAGCATTACAAGGATCTTGAGCCCGGCAAATGGGTCAAGGTTGAGGGTTGGTTTGGTCCCGCCGATGCGCAGGCAGAGATCATGAATGGTGTTGACGCCTACAAACGCGCTGCGAGCAAGCCGAATTTCTGATGTCGTCAGCAGCAGCCGGGTGATGTTTATCCGGCTTATCGCTTAAACGGATTGCGCTCGTTCAGTTCATCCATGTAGGCCGCGATACCCTGACCCTCCTGAGCAAGAAAGCGTTCTACTGCATCGGCAAACCCCGGGTGCGCAAGCCAGTGCGCAGACCAGGTTTGTTGAGGCAAAAAACCGCGTGCCATCTTGTGCTCGCCCTGAGCGCCGCCTTCGAAAGAGGCAATTTTTTCGCTGATACAAAACTCCAGCGGCTGGTAATACGCTGTCTCGAAATGCAGGCAGGGATGCTGTTCAATCGCCCCCCAGTAACGTCCGTACAAGGCCTGGTCATCGTGAATCAGCAGCGATGATGCAATCGGTTTTGCCTCGCGCTCGGCGATCACCATCAGGATGTTCTCTGGCATGCTATCGCCGATCCGCAGAAAAAAATCCAAATTCAGGTAGGGCGTCGAGTAATGCGCGCTGTAGGTGTGGTCATAGCAGCGCTTGAAAAATCGCCAGTCTTCCTCGCGCAAATCACGGCCCCGCAACTGGCGCAGCGTGATCCCGGCCTCGTGCACCTTGCGTCGCTCCGCGCGGATATTTTTGCGCTTCTTCGGGTCCAGGGTATCGAGGAATTGCCCGAAATCCGTATAGCCTGCGTTTTGCCAGTGAAACTGCACCCCGCTGCGCAGCATGAAACCGGCCGCTTCCAGCTGCTGCGCCTGATCCGCCGGCGGGTAGAGGATGTGGGTCGATGACAAGGCAGTCGCCTGCTGTACGCTCAGCAACGCCTGCACCAGTGCGGCGCGTGCTTCGTCATTGCGCGCCATCAGCCGCGCGCCGGTCACGGGCGTAAAGGGAATCGCCGACAAGAGCTTGGGATAGTACTCATGGCCATTGCGACGGTAAGCATCGGCCCATGCCCAGTCGAACACATACTCGCCATAAGAGTGAAATTTTGCATACAGCGGCAGTGCGGCTTCCAGCACCTCATCACGCCACAGGGTCAGATATTGCGGCTGCCAGCCGCTGTCCTCGCTCGCGCTGCCGGATTCATGCAGCGCATGCAGAAATGCGTAGGAGAGGAAGGGGTTCGCATCCGGCTGCTGTTGCACCAGGTCGTCCCATACGGCTTGTCCTGCCTCGGCCAGAGAGGAAAGCACACGCGTGCGATAATTCGGGTTTTGCAGGATCGGCTTCATTGAAGCAGGGGTCTCATTCTTTCTTTGCAGCCTGATTTGCAACCTGATTCAAGGCCATGACAGTCAACGTAGCCATCGCACAAATCAACAGCACCGTCGGGGATCTGGCGGGCAATGCACAGCGCATCGCTGATTTCGCGCGTCGCGCCGCAAGCCAAGGTGCGGACATCGTTCTCACGCCGGAATTGTCGCTGGTCGGTTACCCGCCGGAAGACTTGCTTCTGCGTCGGTCATTTTACGCAAAATCCAATCTCGCGTTGCAGGCGCTGGCCGCCGAGTTGGCCACGCTCGTCGATCTGCATGTGATCGTCGGCCATCCGCTGACGCGCCATGGCGCCAATTACAACGCCGCGTCTGTACTCTGTAACGGGAAGCTCATGGCGACCTATTGCAAACAGGCGCTGCCCAATTACACCGTCTTTGATGAAAAACGCTATTTCACACCGGCCGATGAGGTGTGCGTTTTTACCGTCAAAGGCACACGCTTTGCGATCAATATTTGCGAAGACACCTGGTTCCCCGACATGCCGGCCAAAGCACGCGCGGCCGGTGCCGAAGTTTTGCTGGTGCCGAATGCATCGCCGTATCACATGAACAAACAGCACCTCCGGCAAGAGGTCATGCGCGAGCATGTCAGTCGTCAGGGTCTGGCGCTGGTCTATGCCAATCTGTTTGGCGCACAGGACGAACTGGTCTTCGATGGGGCATCTTTCGTTCTCGATGCCGGCGGTGAGTTGTGCGTACAACTGCCTTCTTTCGAAGAGGGATTGGCCATCGTCGCGTTTGAGGGCCCGGAGCCGCAAAAGCAGGCCCTGGCGCCCACGCTGTCCATTGAAGCGCAGGTCTATGCCGCACTCGTAACCGGGGTTCGTGATTACATCGGCAAGAACGGTTTTCCCGGGGCCATCCTTGGTTTGTCCGGCGGCGTTGATTCCGCGCTGACGCTGGCGATTGCTGTGGATGCCCTGGGTGCTGACAAAGTGCGCGCCGTGATGATGCCTTCACCGTACACCGCCGATATCTCGTGGATCGATTCGCGCGACATGGTGGCGCGTCTGGGGGTGCGCTATGACGAAGTGCCCATCGCCGCTTGCTTTGATGCCTTCCGCAGCGCGCTCGCCTTCGAATTCGACGGACTGCCCGAAGATGCCACCGAAGAAAACCTGCAGGCACGCATACGTGGCACCCTGCTGATGGCCTTGTCCAACAAGACCGGCGCGATCGTTCTGACCACCGGTAACAAGAGTGAAATGGCCACCGGCTATTGCACCTTGTATGGCGACATGGCGGGCGGCTATGCGGTCATCAAGGACATTGCCAAGACGTTGGTCTACCGGCTTTGTGATTATCGAAATGGCATCTCCGCCGTGATACCCGAGCGCATCCTGACTCGTGCGCCCTCGGCCGAGCTGCGACCCAATCAGACCGACCAGGATTCGCTGCCCCCCTATGAGGTGCTGGATGGCATTCTGCGCCTGTACATGGAAGAGGGGCAGGGCGTTGCAGAACTGCTGGCAGCGGGGTATCGTGAAGAAGACATTGAGCGCATAACCCGTCTGATCAGGATCAATGAGTACAAGCGCCGCCAGGCACCGGTGGGTCCGCGCGTTACGCATCGCGCCTTCGGCCGGGACTGGCGCTACCCGATTACCTCTCAATTCAAAGACTAACCATCCGACAGGAGTATGCCGTGAAGCAAATCACCGCCATCATCAAACCTTTCAAACTCGACGAAGTTCGCGAAGCGCTCGCCAATGTGGGTGTCACGGGTTTGACCGTCACCGAAGTCAAAGGCTTCGGTCGTCAGAAAGGTCATACCGAACTTTATCGCGGCGCTGAGTATGTGGTGGATTTTCTGCCGAAAGTGAAGATCGAAGCGGTGGTCAGCGACGATGTCGTCGAGCACGCGGTCGAAGCGATCATCAAAGCCGCACGTACCGGCAAAATTGGCGATGGCAAGATTTTTGTTCGCCCGGTAGAGCAAGTGATTCGTATCCGCACCGGTGAGACCGGCGCCGAAGCGGTCTGATCAGCCCTTGAGCAACACCATCAAGGCGCCGCTGCCACCATCGGCGGCGCGCGCCTGACAGAAGGCCATCACTTCGTTCTTCTGCACCAGCCAGTTTCTGACCTTGCTCTTCAGGACGGGTGTCTTGTTGACCGACCCCAGACCTTTGCCGTGAATGATGCGCACGCAGCGCAAGCCGCGTCGCACCGACTCGCGCAGGAAGAGGGCCACTGCCTCGCGTGCCTCATCGGTACGCAGCCCATGCAAATCCAGCTGACTCTGCGTGACCCAGCCACCGCCCCGCAACTTGCGCAAAACATCCGGACCGATACCGCTGCGTGCATAGCTGAGCGCTTCGTCGGTCTCAAGCAGAGTGTCGATGCTGAATTCATCCGACAGCGATTCCTGCAGTACTGCTTCATCATCGGCGATGCGCTGATGCGGTATCGGCAGCGGATGCTGGGGCGGGGGTTCGACCCGGGGCGGTGCTTTCAGGGGCTGGACATCGCCGACGCTGGCACGAAACAGGTTGGCTTCGCGTGCGAGTTGTTCTTCACGCTCGCGCTGCTTGCGCTCAGCTTCCAGCCGGGCGGCGGCCTTCTCGCTGAGCCGCTTTTGCAGTGACTTGAGTTCGTTGAAGTCTTTCATCAGCACAGCCCCTTGGCAAACCCCCGCAGAAACTTGCGCGTGACGCGGGCAGGTTGATTCCGGCTTCTTACTCCAGGCTTTCCAAATAGCGCTGTGCATCCAGTGCCGCCATGCAGCCGGTACCGGCGCTGGTAATCGCCTGACGGTAGATGTGGTCTTGCACATCACCGGCGGCAAATACGCCGTCGATGCTGGTCATCGTTGCCATACCCTCAAGGCCGCTGCGCGTGACGATATAACCGTTACGCATCTCCAGCTGCCCATCAAAGATGCTCGTATTGGGTTTGTGTCCGATTGCGATGAACAGGCCATGCAGGGTCAGGGGGCGTGTGCTGCCGTCGGCGATGGATTTGATCACGATGCCTGTCACGCC
>JBILCO010000109.1:0-6941 GCA_044353075.1 Burkholderiaceae bacterium | reverse complement strand
AGCGCCTTGGTCGATCCTGCCAGGCCAGCGAGCGCGGCGGAAAGAACAAACGCAAGCAGCTTGTAGCGATCAACGTCATAACCGAGCGAGACAGCACGCGGCTCGTTCTCCCGCACCGCTTTGAGCACCTGACCAAACGGCGAATGAATGATGCGTACCACCAGAAGAAACGAAGCCACCACGATACCGAGTACCAGGTAATACATGGTCAGATCATTTTTCAGATCAATGGTACCGAGCAGTGTGCCGCGGGGTATCGATTGCAGTCCGTCCTCACCACCTGTGAAAGGCGCCTGCAGGAACACAAAAAACAGCATCTGCGACAGCGCCATCGTGATCATCGTGAAGTAAATGCCTTGACGACGAATCGCGAGCTTGCCCATCACCAGACCCACGATGGCAGCAAACGCGACGCCGAGCAGAATACCCAGCTCGGTTGGCACGCCCCACACTTTCAGCGCATGACCGGCGATGTATGATGCGCCACCAAAGAACGCTGCATGACCGAAGGACAGCAATCCGGTAAAACCGATGAGCAGATTGAATGCACAAGCGAACAGTGCAAAGCACAGGATCTTCATCAGCAGCACGGGATACATCACAAACGGCGCTACCAGTGCGATCAGCAGTACCGCGGCATAACCGAGTTTTTTCAACATCGCAGCGACTCCTTATTTTTCGCGGCCGAACAGGCCGGCCGGGCGAATCAGCAACACAATCGCCATGATGATGAATACAACCGTCGATGACAGCTCTGGATAAAACACCTTGGTGAAGCCTTCGATGATGCCCAAACCCAGGCCCGTAACGATGGATCCCAGAATCGACCCCATGCCACCGATCACGACAACAGCAAACACCACAATGATCAGATTGGATCCCATCAACGGCGAGACTTGCAAGATCGGTGCCGCGAGCACACCGGCAAAACCGGCCAGCGCGACACCAAAACCGTACGTCAGTGTCACCATCAGCGGCACATTCACGCCGAAGGCTTCGACCATTTTCGGATTTTCAGTGCCGGCACGCAGATACGCACCCAGACGGGTTTTTTCAATCACGAACCAGGTGGCCAGACAGACGATGAGCGATGCCAGCACAACCCAGGCACGATAGTTCGGCAAGTTCATGAAACCCAGATCGGTCGATCCCGCCAGCAATGCCGGGACGCTGTAGGGCAGCCCCGACACACCATAGAACGAGCGGAATATCCCTTCGAGCATCAGCGTGATGCCAAAGGTCAGCAGCAACCCATAGAGATGATCGAGCCGATACAACCACCGCAGCATGGTCTTTTCGATGATGATGCCGAACACCCCCACCAGCAAGGGTGCCAAGATCAGCATCACCCAGTAATTGATGACGAAATACTGCAGACCCATCCACGCAAAAAAAGCGCCCATCATATACAGCGCGCCATGCGCGAAATTAATCACATTCAACAGACCGAAAATCACGGCCAGGCCGAGCGACAACATCGCATAAAACGAGCCATTGACCAGTCCCAGTAACAACTGGCCAAGCAAGGCTGATGTGGACACACCAAAAATTTCCATCCTAGACTCCCAGCAGCTCGTTGAGCACGTTCATTTTCGATGTCAGTTCGGGCGCCGCAAATTGCTCCACGATCTGGCCGTGCTCCATCACATAAAAACGATCCGCGAGCGGCGCTGCGAAACGGAAATTCTGCTCAACCATCACAATGGTGTAACCCTGCTTTTTCAGCATGAGGATCATCTTCGCCAGTGCCTGCACGATGACCGGCGCGAGACCTTCGGAGATTTCATCCAGCAGCAAGAGCTTGGCGCCGGTGCGCAGAATACGCGCGACCGCCAGCATCTGCTGTTCGCCACCCGACAGCCGCGTGCCCTGACTGTGCCGGCGTTCGGCCAGATTGGGAAACATCTGATAGATCTCGTCGACCGACATACCGCCTTCTTTCAGCGTCGGCGGCAGCATCAGATTTTCTTCGGCAGAGAGTGAAGAAAAAATTGCCCGCTCTTCGGGGCAATAACCCACCCCCAGATGCGCAATCCGGTGCGTCGGCATCGCGATGGTTTCGTGACCATTGATTTTGATCGAACCCTCGCGCCGGCCGGTCAGACCCATCATTGCGCGCAATGTGGTGGTGCGACCCGCGCCATTGCGACCCAGCAGCGTCACCACCTCGCCTTGTGCGACCGACAAATTCACATCATGCAGGATATGTGATTCGCCGTACCAGGCCTGCAGCCTGCTGATTTCCAGTGCCAGCGTCATCAGTGCGCTCCTTCCAATGGCGCCGCGCTGCCCATATAGGCCTCCAGCACTTGCGGATTTTGTGACACGGTCTGGTAATCCCCTTCCGCGAGGATCGCGCCGCGTTGCAAGACCGAGATGCGATCGCAGATACCCGCGACCACACTCATATTGTGTTCCACCATCAGCACCGTGCGACCCTTCGATACTTTCTTGATCAGCTCAGTCACCCGACGCACATCTTCATGCCCCATGCCCTGCGTGGGCTCATCCAGCAGCATCAATTCCGGCTCCATGGCCAGCGTGGTAGCGATCTCGAGCGCGCGCTTGCGACCATAAGGCAGATCCACCGTCACACTGTGCGCAAATTCGGACAGCCCGACTTCCTCGAGCAGCGCCATCGCCCGCTCATTAAGCTGCGTCAGTGTCGCTTCGCTTTTCCAGAAGTGGAACGAAGTGCCCAGATTGCGCTGCAAACCAATGCGAACGTTTTCAAGCACTGTCAGGTGCGGAAACACCGCCGAGATCTGGAACGAGCGAATGATGCCCATGCGAGCGATCTGCGCCGGCTGCAGCATCGTAATGTCGCGCCCGTTAAATAAAATCTGACCCGAGCTGGGCACCAGAAATTTGGTCAGCAGATTGAAACAAGTCGTTTTACCTGCACCGTTCGGCCCGATCAGCGCATGGATGTGCCCGCGTTGAACCTGCAGGTTGACCTGATTCACTGCAACGAAGCCTTTGAACTCGCGCGTCAGCTCGCGCGTTTCCAGAATGATGTCTGCCATGGTCAGTTTCTTTCAGGGACGCAGATTTTTAATCGCATGCTTGGCCAGACTCCACCGGTGCGTCTCGTTCGGTCCGTCATACACGCGGAAGGAACGCGCATCGGCAAAAATGCGCGCAACGATGGTTTCATGCGTCATGCCGCTGCCACCCAGTATCTGCGCGCTGCGATCAATCACGCGCCAGATCGCCTCGGACGAAATGACTTTCGTCGCGCTGGATTCGCGCGTACCCAGATGCCCCTGATCGAGCACCCAGGCACAATGCCAAACGGCCAGGCGCGTGCAATGCATGTCCATCTCGTTATCGGCCAGCATGAAACCGACGCCCTCGTGCTGACCCAGTGTTTTGCCAAACGCCTGCCGCGTGGCTGCATAGCGCAGCGCTACCTCATGTGCACGCCGAGCTGCGCCCAGCCAGCGCATGCAGTGCGTCAGCCGCGCCGGAGACAGACGCACTTGCGCATACTTGAATCCTTCGCCAAGCGCCCCCAGGACGTTCTCGGCGGGCACACGCAGGTTCTCGAACCGCACCACGCCATGACCACCCACGAAACAGGAATCGAGCGCATCCATCTGACGCTCGACAGTGATACCCGGTGCATCCATGTCCGACAAGAACATGGTGGCGCTGCCATCCTCGAGCTTGGCCATGATGATCGCAAATGATGCACCTGTGGCCCCTGTAATCAGCCACTTCAGTCCGTTAATCACATAGTGGTCGCCATCGCGGACCGCCATGGTCTGCAGCATCGAAGGATCCGCGCCCGAGCCCGGCGGCGGTTCAGTCATGCAAAAACACGAGCGAATGCGCCCTTCTGCCAGCGGTCGCAGCCAGCGCTCTTTCTGCGCCGGAGTGCAAATGACTTCCATCATGTGCATGTTGCCCTCATCCGGGGCGAATACATTCATCGCTACCGGACCCAGCGGCGAGTAACCGGATTCCTCGAAAACGATGGCCTTGCCGACATGATCCAGACCCAGACCACCGAATTCTTTCGACACGTGAGGAGACAGCAAACCCGCTTTGCGGGCTTTGGCGACCAGTTCCAGGCGCAGTTCGTCTGTGGGACCGTGCGGCGTGCAGCGCGGATCCTTTTCCATGGGAATGACGTGCTCTTCGATGAAAAGGCGTGTGCGCTGCTGCAACTCGGCGTGCTCTGCCGAGAGATTGAAATCCATGCTGTCCCTCTCCCTTTAAAACGCTTGTTTTTTTAGTAATCCCGCTGTCGGCCAGATGACTTCATACGACAACCCGACAAGTTATTCTATTTCCGAAAAAAAACAAAATGAATTATTTGATTGCAAACAAGACCTTGTCATGAGGGCCATCGGTGACCCGGCATGGCGGAATGGCGGAATGGCGGAATGCCCGCAAGGCGGGCAACCGAGTGGCGAACCCAGCGGGACTTTTCAAAGTCAGGCTACAATCAGCGTGACGGACTGCACTCTGACCAACACCCCAACCATCGGATCATGTCATGTTGTCCCTGTTCGGAGACATCAGCAATATCATCAGCCTTGCTGTCACCCCGGCGTTTTTAATGCTGGCGGTGATGATGCAGTTACGCGTCCTAAATAACCGGCTTGAACGAATCAGCGACCGCCGCGAAGTGCTGGAGCAACGCCTTTCCGCAGGCCACCGCTTGCGTGCCGTCGTGCTGCATGAACTGAGTGTGCTGCGCCGCCGGGCAAGCACCATTCACCGTGCGCTCGGGGTGTCAACCAGCTGCATGATTCTCATTTTTTCCGTCGTCGTGACACTCTTCATTGACGATGCCCTGCGCCTGAAGCTGGGCTCACTGATTGCGTTCCTTTTCGTGTTTGCGATGATGCTGCTGATTGTCAGCTTCAGTCTGCTGTTGCACGAAATTTTCCTCGGGACGCACTCACTGCCATCGACTACGCTGCATCGCGCCAGACAGGCCAACGGGCAAGGCTAGTGGCTGCTCGCGGTAGCCCGGTCGGGCTACCAGAAACGCTGGCTCATTTCCCCGATCCCCAGCTCCTGCAAGATACTATTCAGCCGGCGCGATGCCCGTTCGCGCGGCACATCCTTGTAACTGGCAACGATCAGTTCGTTTTTCATGGAGTGCTCCCAGCCAACCAGCTCGGTCACATTCACCTGATAGCCATGTGCCTCCAGCTGAAGACAGCGCAGCACATTTGTCAGATGACTACCGAATTCTCGGGTGTGGATAGGATGACGCCAAATCTCGGTCAACACGTCACGCGCCAGCGAAGCGCCTTTCAGTTTGCGCAGCGTCGCCGCCACCTCAGCCTGACAACAGGGAACCAGCACAATGAAGCGCGCTTTTTTCTTCAGCGCAAAGCTAATCGCATCATCGGTCGCCGTATCACAGGCATGCAATGCCGTAACGATATCGACCGTATCGGGCAACAAAGCCGAGGTGGTGGACTCGGCGACCGACAAATGCAGAAAGTCCATGCGGTCAAATCCCAGCCGGGCGGCCAGTTCACGTGAACGCTCCACCAGTTCAGCGCGCGTTTCAATGCTGTAAACCCGTGACGCATCATCAATGCTCTTCAAAAACAGATCGTAAAGAATGAAGCCCAGATATGATTTTCCTGCGCCATGATCCACCAGCGACAACGCACGCTCGCCTGATCGCAACTGATCCAGCAGAGGCTCGATGAACTGACACAGGTGATTCACCTGCTTGAGCTTGCGGCGACTGTCCTGATTCATTTTTCCGTCGCGCGTCAGGATATGCAGTGCCTTGAGCAATTCAACGGATTGTCCGGGTCGTATGTCTGTTTCAGCCATGGGAAGTATGAAAATGCGTTCAGCCCACATGGTAACCCACACACCCCGGCAGAATTTTCTCCCTGACTGGTAGTTATTACCCATTCGGATGACGCCGCAGGCGATGCCTCCTTGAAATCCGCAGTCACCATCGGACCTGAAGGCGCGGGCATGTTCAGTGCTTAGAAACCGATCTCGCCCATTCAAGGCGATTCTGACCAAGCCACAGACTGCGACGCAAGATCGAGGCAACAGGACATTACTCTTCTGTTGCCAGTTCGAACCCCTCAACGCAGCAGCATGAACTCCAGGGAGTATTTTTGAACCAGAGGACGACTCATGAAAGCTTTTTCCTTCCCAACATTCACCCCATGGTGGATGGCTTTACTCTCACTGCTGGTCCTGGCGGGCTGCGGCAGTGATGACAATCCGATCAGCCCGACCGCCTCCCAAGTCAGTCAGGTGAGTTCCGTCAACAGTCAGGTGCCTCAAAATGTATTTTCCGGCACGCTGACGGGCGCTGAAGAAGTACCCAGCGTGACCAGCAATGGCAGCGGCACCGGCATCGTCAGCGTGGATTCCGCCACCAATCAAATGAAAGCCACCATCGTCACAGCGGATATCAATGGCACGCAGGCTTACATCCACGTCGGCGCACGCGGTGTCGACGGCACGCCCTTGTTCCCAATGACTGAAAGCGAAGCAGGCAGCGGGATCTGGACCACCACGGTCACGTTGACGGCAGATCAGCTTAATCAGCTCAAGTCCGGCAATTACTACTTCAACGTCCGCACCGCCGCCTTCCCGGAAGGCGAAATCCGCGGGCAGATCCTGGCACAGCTACCGCAAAGCGGATTGTCTATCAACACCGCGGGCGGCACGACTACCCCAAGCCCGGGATCGGTTACTGACACCGCAGGGATAAGTGGCACCGCAAGCATCACGGGACTCTCAGCCGCACCGGGCACCAGCGCACCTACCAGTACCGGCACTGGCAACACCAACACAGGCGTTGCGACCACCGGCACTTCCGCAGGGATCACCAGCGCTGGCTCCAGTGGCGTAGTCGGCACACAGGCATCGGGCATGGCAACGAATGGCAGCACCACGGGAGCCTCATCTGCGGGAGCCTCGGCAACCGGAATGACGGC
>JBILCO010000182.1:0-4957 GCA_044353075.1 Burkholderiaceae bacterium | reverse complement strand
AATGCTGCGGCTAATCGCGCCGTGTTTTACACCAATGTACTGTCGGCTTCGCTGGTTGTACCCGCGAACGCCAGCACGGCTTCGGCGGCAGGTATTGCGGCGTATCGTCCGAATAACCGTACGCTGATTGCCGTGATTGTATCGAGAGGAGTGACAGCGACCGGCGCCAATATTCGGCAAGCTGCTGCAGGCACAACGGGGCCGGTCGTTACCAGCTTCACCGAAACTTCAGCGGGATCAGGTATCTGGGTCGTGCGTGCGACGCTCAACACCACCCAAGCAGAAGCACTGAACAACGGCGCGATGTACTACGAGCTGCTCTCATCGGCATTCCCTGAAGGTGAACTGCGCGGCCAGATCGTGAAAACACAAGGCGCCACTACACCCGCCACGCCTGCGACGCCGGCCACACCGCCCACCGGCGCGACACCGGTGACGACAACACCAACCTCGCCCACCACACCGACGACCACTACACCAACTACACCAACTACACCAACCACACCAATCACAACCACACCAACACCAACCACACCAACGACGACTACGCCCTCCATACCAATAACAACCACAACCACACCAACTACCAGCACACCCACCATAACGACCACCACACCCACCACAACCATAACCACGCCCACCACAACCATAACCACGCCGACTACAACACCCGGTCAGGTGACAACGCCCGTCACTGACACCACCACATCACCCACCACCACCCCGACCACAGGCACGACAACAACGACGCCTGGAATAACGACCTCACCAGCAACCACCACGACGCCGGTCATCACCCCCGTCACGACGGTCACTGGTGCGGGTTATAGGGGTACCACACCCTGAGGACACGTGACGTAACGAAGCCTTACCGGCAGTCGTTCCTTTGCAGCTAACTCTACGCCCCGCATTGCGGGGCGTACCTTCCCGCACAATCCGCTTCAGCTCTGCAGCACATAGGTGCCTGGAGCTTCCGGCAATCCGGGCATCTCGGCTGGCGCGATTTTTTGCGCAGCCATCATCGCCTGTCCGCGCTCGAGCCAGTCAGCCCAGCGCGGCCACCATGAGCCCGGCTCCGGATCGGTTTGCTGGTACCAGCGATCCGGATCAATATAGTTTTCGCTGTGCGGAAACAGGGTCATCCGGTAATAGCGGCGCGGATGCCCCGGCTCACTCGTGATCCCGGCATTGTGCCCGCCGGAAGTCAGCAAAAAAGTCAGATCGGCGCTGTAAGACAAATTGAGCTTGTAGACCGAACGCCAGGGCGCAACATGATCTGTTTCGGTAGCGACCAGAAACGCGGGCACCCGGATATCCGACAAGGCAAGAGGCCGGCCGCTGACGCTGTAACGCCCGGTAAACAAATCATTATTGAGAAAGAGCCGGCGCAGGTATTCACTGTGCATGCGATAAGGCATGCGGGTCGCATCGGCGTTCCAGGCCATCAGATCATTCAGCGGCTCGCGCTTGCCCATCAAATAATGACTAATCATCCGCGACCAGATCAAGTCGTGCGACCGCAACAATTGAAATGCGCCCGCCATTTGCCGGTTATCGAGATAGCCCTGATTCCACATCAGATCATCCAGATAATCGAGCTGGCTGTGGTCAATAAACAATCGCAACTCACCCGCCTCGGTAAAATCCGTTTGCGCGGCCAGCAAGGTCATTGATGCCACATCCTTGTGATGCTGTTGCGAGAGCCAGGCGACCGCAATCGCCAGCAAGGTGCCGCCCAGACAATATCCGACCGTCTGCACTGGCTGATCCGGGCTACGTCGGCGCACTTGCTTCAAGGCCTCCAGCAAGCCCATCTGCATATACGAATCCATGCCGAGGTCGCGATCTTCTGCATCCGGATTACGCCATGAAATCATGTAGACCGTATGGCCACGGCTGACCAGGTAATTCACCAGTGAGTTATGCGGCGACAAATCAAGAATGTAATACTTCATGATCCAGGCCGGCACGATCATCACCGGTTTTTCAAAAACCCTCGGTGTCTTCGGTGCATACTGAATCAGTTCCATCAGATGATTTCGATACACCACTCGACCAGGCGTTATCGCGACTTCATGACCAGGGCGAAATTTTTCGGTACCAACCGGCGGATGACCGCCGATAGAGCGCTCCCAGTCTTCGATCAGATACTCCCATCCGCGCAGCAAATTTCTTCCGCCTTCGCAAATCGTATGCTCCAGAACCTCGGGATTGGTCGCCATAAAATTCACTGGCGATACCATGTCCAGCCATTGCCTTGCTACGAAAGACACCACTTCTTCATGATGTGTCGACATGCCACCAATACCCGTGGTCGCGTTGTGCCACCACTGCTGTTGCAGGAGAAAATTCTGATAGATGAAGCAAAAAGGCCACTGTTGCCATTGCTGTGCACGAAATCGCCGGTCCTGAATCAGCGGCTGGATGCAAGGTCCGCATTGATGCCCCGACATCTGGCGCGTCACATACAGAGCAAAACGCGCCGCTTTGCGCAGCGCTTTTTCCAGCAAGATCTGCTGCTTGCCCGGTGAGTGCGACAAATGCACCGCCCAGTCCGCACCGGCGAGCGCCAGGCTACCGGGAGAAATACCGCCGGTAAAACGTGCCATGACGGCATGAAATAACCGATCGGATGCCGTGGGCGATGAGGGCTTTTCCTCAATCGGGCTCGTGTGTCCGCCATGCGTTTGTTCCGGCAAGCGCTTCAGCGTAGCGGCGATGTTTTGGTCAGGCAGATCCATAAGGAGACAGTAGTCAAGTCACCGGACACAAGGTGCGCCCGCTGAAGATTGTTAAGGTGATTGGGTTGGACAGCAGGATCAATCTGCAGTGCCAGCGACATTCCCAGCCGCCGTATGCCTCGTTTTTTTGTCCGCCATCAGGCTTGCGCTCTTGCTGCGCAGCCCTTGAAGAATTTTTTCCAACACAACCAGCTTTGGTTTTATCAGCCGGTACCGACGAAGCAGCCATCGCAAGCCGGGAATTCTTTGTGCCACCACCTGCTCACGAAGCCACTGTTCAATGCGCACATACTGACGGCGCAGCAGCATCATCAGTACCGTCGCCGGTTGCAGCAGCATGTGCCGTACTGAGGGATAGACCGTCATCCGTTGCAGCACCTGCGGTATGGCCTGGAGCTGATGTTTGTAGGCATACCGCCCCCACAGCAAATGACACTCGCGCGCGCCTCTCTCAATACAATCGCCGATGGACCACAGACAAGTCAGCATACCCAGACGGTAAGTGCTCATCGTCGGGTCACTCGCTGAGAGCAGCATCACATAGGTATCGCCAATCCGGCAGGACAAAGCACCGGCACAGACGCGTCCCTGAATCAGTCCAATACCAAACAAGCCACATTCCGCCGCCATGGCGAGCACGCGTCGCGTTTCAGCCGGATCCATGTCGGCCGACTTGCCGCGAGCGGTCATGCTCTCACGCTTGAAACGCTGCAACGTCAGCACCAGCTCACGCTGCTGTTCGGCGCTCAAAGCATCACAGGCATAGGCAGTCCAGCTAAAGTCGGGAAAGTCACGCTGCAGACGGTTGCGATAGCCACGCACACTCTGCCGTGTCGATTTACCGAGTGCGGCAATGTAGGCTTCATTAGACGCCGGCAGCGTCAGCACATAGTTTTCTGAATACGCAAAATGCTGATTCGGCAGCGAACACGGCGGCGATTGCAGGTTGACGGCATTGAAGACAATCCGACGCACATCCGGAAAATCTCTGAATACACACACCGAGAATGCATCGATCTGACAGGAGTCCAGCACAATGACTTCAGAGACCACCTTCGCGCACCTGCCTTGAATACGAAACAACAGCACACCGATAATCTCGCCATTACGGTAGCCCACCCAGGTATGCGGCAACACCTGTTCAGGCTCACACAACTGCAGATAATTCAGTGACGCATACAGACTGCCTTGCAGACGATCCAGCGCCTGCGATGCAAAGTACGGTACGGCCTGTTCATGAATTTCGCTGACAACATCGGCCAGCAGCAAAGCCCCGAGCTGCGACTGAACATTGGCTGAAGACTGCGATGCAACGCTTATCGCAGACACGGGTGAATGAGTCGACATGGATCTCCCTGATGATGAGCAGCGCCCGCCTGAGCGCTTCAAAGGCATTATTTCGTGCACAGACAAGCATCTACTTGAGCGCTGCCAAGCGAAAAATCAGTGTGACTGTGCTGACGCAACAAGTGCCACCGGCAGTGCCGGCATCATCAGTACAAAGGGGAGTGTCCAACGGGGACCGCCCGGTGTCCAAGCCGGCCGGCGTGGTTCGAATCCATGCTCCCCTGCCACCGGCCGATAGGGGCATGTATGCTGCCGACCGAATCTCCGCGCGCAATCTTCTCATTACGCGGCGTCGACAAAATGTATCAAATGGGCGAGGTTCGTGTCGATGCGTTGCAATCGATCGATCTTGATTTATTTGAAGGTGAATTTCTTGTCTTGCTGGGTGCCTCGGGCAGCGGTAAATCAACGCTGCTCAATATCCTCGGCGGCCTGGATACACCGACACGCGGCAGCGTGCATTATCTGGGGCGGTAATTGACGCAGGCCAGCGACGATGAACTGACCCGCTTTCGTCGAGAACATATCGGCTTTGTATTCCAGTTCTACAACCTCATTCCCAGTTTGTGTGCGCTCGAGAATGTCGAACTGGTGACCGAAATCAGCCCCTCGCCCATGGATGCCGCCGATGCGCTGCGACGAGTAGGCTTGGGGGCGCGCCTGTTTCATTTTCCTGCACAGCTGTCGGGTGGCGAGCAGCAGCGCGTGGCGATTGCACGTGCCATTGCCAAACGGCCGGACATTTTGCTGTGCGATGAGCCGACCGGCGCACTGGATGTCGCAACAGGCCGGCTGGTACTCGATGTGCTGGCACAAGCGAATGCCGAGCTGGGTACGGTGACCGTGGTCATCACGCATAACGCCGCTAT
>JBILCO010000013.1:0-15002 GCA_044353075.1 Burkholderiaceae bacterium | reverse complement strand
CGGCTCGGACAAGATACTGGCTGCAATGAAACGTGGCTATACGGTACTGGAGTACAAATCCATCCTTCGCCGTCTGCGCGAGGTACGGCCTGACATCATCGTTTCCTCTGATTTCATTGTCGGATTTCCCGGTGAAACCGAAGCTGATTTTGACGCACTGATGAAGCTGATTGATGACGTCGGTTACGACAACAGTTACTCATTCATCTTCAGCCCGCGGCCCGGCACACCGGCTGCCAATCTAGCGGATGACACACCGCATGAAGTCAAGCTCGAGCGTCTGCAACGTCTGCAGAAAGTCATTGCCGACAATACGCGCCGCTATTCCGAGGCGATGGTCGGCTCGGTGCAGCGCGTGCTGGTAGAAGGTCCTTCCAAACGGGATGCGCAAGAGATGCAGGGACGTTCGGAAAATAACCGGGTTGTCAATTTCAACGGCGGGCCACATGGCACGCGACTGACGGGACAATTCGTCGACATCAACATCACCGCCAGCCATCCGTATTCGTTACGCGGCGAGCTGGTCATTCGACAGTAAAACGACACCATTGAAAAATTCCTCTGAAGCTACGCGGCATTTCTCGCCTCATCCGATTGACAACAACCGGCTGGCCAATTTGTGTGGCCCGGTCGATGAAAATCTGAGGCAAATTGCAGCAGCGCTGGATGTGACGATATTTCGGCGCGGTGAAAAATTCATTGCCGATGGCGTGAATGCCGAGCGTGCGGTCGCCTTGCTGGAAAAATTTTATGCGCTGGCCGACAAGGCGATATCGGTTGAAGACATTCAGCTGTCACTGGTGGAACAGCGCGCGTCACACGGACTGAGTGCAGAAAAGCCCGCCATCCTGAGCAAAAAAGTTCCGGAAGAAATCCCGGACAGCCCGGTGCTGAAAACCCGCCGTAGCGATCTGCGCGGCAGGACACCGCATCAGGGAGAGTATCTGAAGGCGATCCTCGAGCATGACGTCACCTTCGGCGTGGGCCCGGCCGGTACTGGCAAAACCTATCTGGCGGTTGCCTGCGCTGTCGACGCACTGGAGCGCGATGCAGTGCGCCGCATTGTGCTCACGCGCCCTGCGGTCGAGGCGGGTGAACGACTGGGATTTCTGCCCGGCGATCTGGCACAGAAAGTCGATCCTTATCTGCGGCCGCTGTATGACGCGCTGTATGACCTGATGGGTTTCGACCGTACGCAGAAAATGTTCGAGAAGCAGGCGATTGAAATTGCACCGCTGGCTTACATGCGTGGTCGCACGCTGAACCACGCGTTCATCATTCTTGATGAAGCACAGAACACCACGCCGGAACAAATGAAGATGTTCCTCACCCGGATAGGCTTTGGCAGCAAAGCGGTGGTCACCGGCGACGTCACGCAAATCGATTTGCAACGCGGCCAGAAAAGCGGGCTGGTCGATGCAGTCAATGTCTTGTCTTCGGTGCGCGGAATCGCATTCACGCGGTTTACCAGCGCGGATGTCGTGCGGCATCCGCTGGTAGGCCGAATTGTTGATGCTTATGAAGCGGCCGGTGCGGCGACGGCCGCTGCGGAAGCCTTGCGCGATGCCGGCAAAAAATAAGCTCGGCCTGTCGGTCCAGTTTGCCGACGATCGTCTGGCAGCTGACTTGCCGCGCCCGCTCCTGCGCCGCTGGGTGCAGGCTGCTTTGCTGGGGCCGGCCGAGCTGACGCTGCGCTTTGTTGATGAAACCGAGGGACGTACACTCAATCGCGACTACCGCGGCAAAGATTACGCAACCAATGTACTGACCTTTGCCTACGGCGAATCCGACGACGACATCGCACAGGCGGATATCGTGTTGTGTGCAGATGTCCTGATTCGCGAAGCCGCCGAACGTCAGATCCCGGTGACACAGCATGCTGCGCACCTGGTCGTGCATGGTGTGCTGCATGCCCAAGGCTATGACCACGAGGCTGAAGAGGAAGCGGAAGCAATGGAGCAGCTGGAGACCGACATTCTGGCGCAGCTGGGCCTGCCTGACCCTTACGCAGACACGACCCACCCCCAAGCCGGCAAGATTCCAAATTAACAAACCGGGTGCAAGCCGGCCGTTTTACGGTATCCTTGAACCTTCTTCACTCGGCATTACGCCATATGCAAGACTATCCCCCCGGCAGTCCGACTGCCGACCACAAGCCCCACCGCTCCTTATTCGAGCGCCTGACCGCGCTGATCTCACCCGAACCCGAGAACCGCACCGAACTGCTGGAACTGCTGCACGACGCGCAAGAGCGCAATCTGCTCGATGCCGATGCGATGTCCATGATCGAAGGCGTATTCCAGATGTCCGACTTGTCGGTACGCGACATCATGATTCCGCGCTCGCAAATGGATGTGGTTGATATTGCCCGTCCCATCGAAGAATGGATACCGATGGTGCTGGAAACGGCGCATTCGCGTTTTCCGGCCGTCGATGGCGACCGCGACAAAGTGGTCGGCATTCTTCTCGCGAAAGACCTGCTGCGCTATTACGCCAGCGACCACTTCGACCTGCGTGGCATGCTGCGGCCGGCGGTTTATATTCCCGAATCCAAACGACTGAATGTATTGCTGCGCGACTTCCGCGCCAATCGCAATCATATTGCGATGGTCGTTGATGAGTATGGCGGCGTGGCCGGGCTGATCACGATTGAGGATGTGCTGGAGCAGATCGTCGGCGACATCGAAGATGAATATGATTTCGATGAAGAAGAAGATAATATTCTTGAAGTCAAAGCAAGTGAAACGGGCCAGCGCTGGCGCGTGAAAGCGCTGACCGAGCTGGAACAATTCAACGAGATTCTGAGTACCCGGTTGGCCAGCGAAGATGTAGACACCATCGGCGGCCTGGTCGCCAACCACCTCGGCCGCATGCCGCGCAAGGGTGAAATCTTCGAGATCGATCAGCTGCGTTTCGAAGTGTTGCGTGCCGATGCGCGCCAGCTGCATGTGCTGCTGGTTGAACAAATGCCGGAACGTTCATTGGATGAGCCCTCCTGATGCGCGCCAATCACCGGCTGTCTGGCGCCTGAGCAGCCTCTACCGGCTGCATCCCGCACCCTGATGTCGCGCCCGTTTTTTTCCCTCCTTCGTCCTCTGCTCGCAGGCAGCCTGACCGTCTTTGCCTTTGCGCCCTTTGGTTGGTGGCCGCTGCAGATCCTTGCACTCGCATGGCTGTTTGCGCCCTTGCTGTCTGAAGATTCGCCCCGGACAGCGGCGCGCTCAGGCTGGTTGTTCGGCCTGGCGTCCATCGCTGCCGGCACGCACTGGCTGTATGTGAGCATGCATGTGTATGGCGGTCTGCCTTCCTTGCTGGCCATCGCCGCCGTCTTGCTGCTCGCAGCAAGTCTGGGACTCCTCTATGGCCTTGCCCTCTACGGCGCCATGCGTCTGGGTCGGACATTTCGCTCGCCAATGACCCGAGCGCTGCTGATATTGCCCGCCTGCTGGATGCTGGCCGACTGGACGCGGGGCTGGATTTTCACCGGATTCCCCTGGGTCGTGACAGGTTATGCGCACACGCAAAGTCCGTTGTCGGGTTTCGCCGCGCTGACCGGCGTCTATGGTCTGGGCTGGCTTGCTGCGCTGATGGCGGGCGCGCTTGCGCTGCTGATTCAGCAGCGCAGCCTTCATCGCATCGCGCTGCTTTTGCTGCTGCTCATTCCAGCCGCCGGTATGGGGTTGCAGTTGGTGGTTTGGACCCAACCGCAAGGTCAGCCTTTGTCGGTGCGACTCCTGCAAGGCAATGTGCCGCAGGAAATGAAATTCAGCGCATCACAATTGCATGCGTCACTCACGCTGTATCAGCAGATGATCACCGAAGCACCCGCCGACCTGATTGTCACACCGGAGACTGCGCTGCCGGTGCTGCCCGACTATCTGCCCCCGGGTTATCTGGACCAGCTCGCCGCTTTCACGCAAACGAGTGGCAGCCAGCTCTTGATCGGCCTGCCATGGACCACCGCACCAGGCATTTATCTGAACAGTGTGCTGGGTATGGCCAACGGTGATGCGCAAGCCTACCGCTATGACAAACACCATCTGGTGCCGTTTGGTGAATTCATTCCGCCGGGCGCGCGCTGGTTCGTGGATCTGATGACGATTCCGCTGGGTGATTTTGGTCGCGGCGATCTGGTGCAACCCGCCTTTCGCGTGAAAGACCAGTGGGTCTTGCCGAACGTCTGCTATGAAGACTTATTCGGTGAAGAAATCGCTGCCCAGTTATCAGCTGCTGCCGATCGCAATACACCAGTACCCAGCCTGCTGCTGAACGTTTCCAATATTGCATGGTTTGGTGACACCATCGCGCTGCCCCAGCATGTGCAGATTTCGCAAATGCGTTCACTGGAAACCGGCCGGCCGATGCTGCGCGCGACCAATACCGGCATGACCGCCGCCATTGATGAGCGCGGCCGCATCAACGCGCAGTTACCTGCCTATACCCGGGGCGGCCTGGCGGTGACCGTGCAAGGCACCAGCGGCCTCACGCCTTACACGCGGCTGGGTAATTCACTGCCCGTCGGGCTGGCCTTGATTCTGGTCTTGACGCTGCTGCTGGCAAGCGTCAGGAAAAGCCGTCGGGCGAGCAAAAAAGGCTAAAATTCCTGCTTTTCCAGAGCGATGAATTGGTGAGGCGCGTTGGCGTCACCTTTTGTTGCTGACCACCCTGATCGTACCGATGAAAACCCCCCCGAGCTTTCAGCAAATCATCCTCACCCTGCAGGACTACTGGGACGCGCAAGGCTGCGCGCTGTTGCAGCCCTATGACATGGAGGTCGGTGCCGGCACATCGCACACCGCGACCTTCCTGCGCGCAATCGGACCCGAGCCCTGGCGTGCCGCGTATGTACAGCCATCGCGCCGTCCGAAAGATGGCCGCTACGGTGAAAATCCAAACCGCATGCAGCATTACTACCAGTATCAGGTGGTGCTCAAACCGGCACCGGAAAACATTCTCGAACTGTACTTGGGCTCGCTCGCGGCACTGGGGCTGGATCTCAAGGCAAATGATGTGCGCTTCGTGGAAGACGACTGGGAAAATCCCACGCTGGGGGCCTGGGGACTCGGCTGGGAAGTATGGCTCAATGGCATGGAAGTCACGCAATTCACTTACTTCCAGCAAGTCGGTGGCATCGACTGCAAGCCGGTGCTGGGCGAAATCACCTACGGTATCGAACGTCTGGCCATGTATCTGCAAGGCGTGGAAAATGTGTTTGACCTGGTGTGGACCGAATGGGAAGAACACGGCATCACACGCCGCCTGACTTACGGGGATGTGTTTCATCAGAACGAAGTCGAGCAATCCGCTTACAACTTCGAGCATGCGAATACTGATTTCCTGTTCTCGCTGTTCAGCAATTACGAATCCGAAGCACAGCGCCTGATGGCGGTGCCGCTGGCCTTGCCCGCTTATGAAATGGTGCTCAAGGCAGCGCATACCTTCAATCTGCTGGATGCACGGGGCGCGATTTCTGTGACCGAGCGTGCCGCCTACATCGGACGCATACGCAATCTGGCGCGTGCTGTGGCGCAGGCGTATTACGCATCACGGGAACAGCTGGGATTCCCGATGCTGGGCGATGCGACGCGTGCTGCATAACTATACCTTCGGGCCTGACGATTAAAGCGTTTCTGAGATCACATTCCTGAAATCGCGTTCCCTCAAGCACATTTCTACAAGCGCATTACTACGAACGAAGAACATGAAGCAAACACTGCTGGTTGAGTTACTGACCGAAGAACTGCCACCGAAAGTTTTGTCAAAACTGGGCGAGGCTTTTGCCGGCGCGATCCTGCAAGGCCTGTCTCAGCGCGCGCTGGCAGATGCCGATGCAAAAGCGGTCGCCTACGCATCACCCCGCCGACTGGCGGTGACAATTGAAGGCGTGCGCGCGATCGCCGCTGACAAACAAATCCGCGAAAAAGTGCTGCCGGTGTCGGTGGCGCTGGACAAGGAAGGCCAGCCCGCTGCACCGCTGGCTAAAAAACTCGCCGCGCTGGCGCTGACCGCGGGACGCGAGCAGATCAGCCTGAACGAGCTCGAGCGCGCCAGCGATGGCAAGGCGGAGAGTTTTTTCTTCAGCTATACCGCCAAAGGCGAAACACTCGCGACGGGTCTGCAAACCACACTGGAAGAAAGCATTGCAAAACTACCGATACCCAAGGTGATGACGTATCAGCGTCCCGATGGCGAAACGGTGCAATTCGTGCGCCCCGTTCACGGCCTGATTACACTGCTCGGTGACACGCTGATACCGCTGTCGCTGCTGGGCTTGCAATCCTCACGCACGACACTCGGCCATCGTTTTCTGTCCAAAAAAACTGAGCTGAGCATTCCTTCAGCGGCGCAGTACGCCGACCTGCTGAAAGAAGAAGGCCAGGTCATTGCGAGCTTCAGCGAGCGTAAGGAGAAAATCCGCAAGGATCTGATCGCCAAAGCAGGCAGCGACCAGATACTGATGCCGGAATCGCTGTTGGATGAAGTGACCGCACTGGTGGAATGGCCCGTGGTCTATGAATGTCGGTTTGATGAAGCGTTTTTGTCAGTGCCACAGGAATGTCTGATACTGACCATGCAAACCAACCAAAAGTATTTTGCACTGACCGATACCCAGGGCAAGCTGCGTTCGCGGTTTCTGATCGTCTCGAACATTGAGACCGCTGATCCGCGCCACATCATCGGCGGCAATGAGCGCGTGGTGCGTCCGCGCTTGTCGGATGCCAAATTCTTTTTCGAGCAGGACAAGAAGAAAGCACTTATCGATCGGCTGCCGGGGCTGGCGAATGTGGTGTATCACAACAAGCTCGGCTCCCAGGCCCAGCGCAATGAGCGAGTGGTGGCGCTTGCTGTTGCCATCGCGGGCGCGCTCGGCACGAATGCCGATCAGGCCCGACGTGCAGCGCAATTATCGAAGGCGGATTTGCTGACGGATATGGTCGGCGAATTCCCTGAACTGCAAGGCATCATGGGCACTTACTATGCGCGCCACGATGGCGAGGCGGATGAAGTGGCCACCGCCATTAGCGAACATTACCAGCCCCGGTTTGCCGGCGATGCCCTCCCCTCTACGCGCACGGGTATCGCCGTGGCGCTGGCAGACAAACTCGAAACGCTGGTCGGCATCTGGGGAATCGGACTGGCGCCGACGGGTGACAAGGATCCGTTTGCGCTGCGGCGTCATGCGCTGGGCATTATTCGCATGCTGATCGAGCAGCGCCTGCCGCTGTCGCTGTCGCATCTGCTCGCACAGGCAGCGCAGCAGTTTGCGGGCAATGCGCAGTTCAGCGATCCCATCGCGGATGCACAAAACTTTATCTATGACCGCCTGCGTGGTCAGTTGCGTGAACGCGGCTATGCGCAGGATGCGATCGAAGCGGTGGTGGCGCCGCTGCCGGACCGGCTGGATGACATCATCGAACGTCTGGATGCCGTCAAAGCCTTCGCCGCACTGCCTGAAGCGCAGTCACTGGCCGCCGCCAACAAGCGCATCACGAACATCCTGAAGAAAAACGAAGGTGTACAAGGCGAAGTGCAGTCTGCCCTGCTGACCGAAGCGGCCGAGCAGCGTCTGTTTGGCGCGATGACAGAAACGCGCACCCTCGTCGACAAAGCCTTTGCCAGCGGCGATTTCACCGCAACCCTGAAAGCACTGGCCAGTCTGCGCGATGATGTGGATGCATTTTTCAATGACGTGATGGTGATGGCGGAAGACGCCGCCCTGCGCGCGAACCGTCTGGCCTTGCTGCAGTCACTGCATGCCATGATGAACCGCGTCGCTGATATTTCTCGACTCGCGGCCTGAGACGGACAAAACCTACATGACGATGGCGACCTCCAAACTGATCATCCTCGACCGCGACGGCGTGATCAATGAAGACGCCGATGATTACATCAAGTCGCCGGCGGAGTGGCGGCCGATACCGGAATCACTGGAAGCGATTGCACGACTGAATCAGAACGGCTATCGGGTCGCCGTCGCGACGAACCAAGCCGGCCTGGCACGCGGACTGTTCGATATGCATGCGCTGAATGCGATACATCAAAAACTTCATCTGGCCGCTCAGACCGTGGGAGCGCATGTGGATGCGATTTTTTTCTGTCCCCATGCGCCCGAAGATTTTTGTGACTGCCGCAAGCCGCGCCCCGGCATGCTGAGAACCATTGGTCAGCGCTTCAATAGCCAACTCTCCGGCATACCTTTCGTCGGCGATTCGCTACGCGATCTGCAGGCCGCATTCGAAGTCGGATGCACACCTTATCTGGTACGAACCGGCAAGGGCATGCGCACGATTGAAACCGGCGGCATGCCACCGGGCACGATCGTGCTGGACAATCTGGCGGCGGTCGCTGATCATCTGTTGAATGCCGATCAGCTGACGACCGACACGGTCGAGCTTGCACTATCTGCGCTGCTAAAAGAGAAAAACAAATAACCACATTCAGACGATCCGAACCTGGCGTCTGAGGAGACCTATGTCCCGCTCTGTTCTGTTTCTGCGTTCTTCCTTGTTCCTGCTGCTGATCGTTATCGCGACGGTGGTCTGGGCGATTGCCTGCTTCGGCTTTTTACTGCTGCCTTACCGACAGCGTTACTACCTGATCACGCGCTGGAATGTGTTTGTCTCGCTGGCTGCGCGCGCAGTATGTGGCATACGCTGGGAAATCAAAGGCTTGGACAATCTGCCGGATGCACCGGTGATTCTGCTCTCCAAGCATCAATCAGCCTGGGAGACTATTTTCTACTGCTGGCTGATGCCTCGCCCGTTAATCTTTGTCTTCAAAAAAGAACTGCTGTACATCCCTTTCTTTGGCTGGGGACTGGCAATGATGCGCATGATTGCGATCGATCGCAGCAAAGGACGTGATGCCATGGCCCAGGTCATACAAACGGGCCGGCGCCGCCTCGATGATGGTCAGTGGGTGATCATGTTCCCCGAGGGGACGCGCACACCGGTGGGGACACAAGGCAAGTACAAGGCAGGCGGTGCCATTCTCGCGATTGGCACGCAGACGCCGGTCGTACCGATCGCGATGAATTCGGGTGATTGCTGGCCACGCAATGCGTTCATCAAAAAACCGGGGCTGATCACGGTATCCATCGGCCCGCCGATATCGCCCGAAGGACTGTCTGCCGCAGCCCTGATGGCTCAGGTTGAAAATTGGATAGAATCCGAAATGCGCGTGATTACACCCACCGCTTATGCAGCACAAAAGGCGGCCAGTGCCGTTTCGCCTGAGGCATGAGCGCTTCAACTCCCATCTGCATTCAAACGTAAACGGCCATGTCACTCAAGCAGTATCTTCGACAAAAGCTCGCTGATCCGAACCAGCTGTCGCTGCTCGATCTGCTGCCGGGTGCCGATGCGAATACTGCGCCGCCGCTGTCGACCGTTCCCGAGCCACCGCTGGCCGCAGGTCACCGCCGTCTGCGGCTGGACGAGCATCATCTGGACTATCGCCTGTTACGCTCGAAACGGCGCACGATTGGTTTTCTGATCGATGATGACGGCTTGCGCGTGACCGCGCCGCGCTGGGTCACGGTGGCCGAGATTGAGATTGCCATTACCGAAAAGCGGGTATGGATTTTCAAAAAAATCAATGAACAACGCGAGCGTTCGGTACGACGTCTGCAACCGCCGATGGAATGGCGTGATGGTGCACGGCTGCCCTATCTCGGCGCCGACATCGTGGTGCGCATCGCCGATTCTGCCAGTACCGGCATACGCTTTGATGAAGCCAGTCGCGAACTGCATGTGAGCCTGCCAGCATCGGCGACAGAACAACAACTGAAAGACCGCGTTCAGGGCTGGCTGCAAGCCGAGGCCCGTCGTGTGTTTGCCGAACGCCTTGACATTTATGCGACCAAACTCTGCGTCGAGTTCAAGGGCTTTGCGCTTTCATCGGCTACCACCCAATGGGGTTCATGTACCGCCGATGGGCGTATACGGCTGAACTGGCGGCTGATGCATTTTGCCTTACCCAATATTGATTACGTAGTCGCCCATGAACTCTCGCATTTGCGCGAAATGAATCATGGCCCGCAGTTCTGGGCGACGGTGCAATCACTGCTGCCGGAATTTGAAACTGCGCGCAAGGCGCTGCGAAATCACGAGCCGTCGAATTTGCCGGCGTTCTGAACGGGCGACGCGTCGCCTTAATTTTCCCGAGTATTTACTTCGGTGTTTACTTCGGCGTTTGCTTCAGTGTTTGGGTCGGTAGTTGCGTCAGCAAAGGTGCGTCAGCGCGACGTACTGTTCCAGTGCGATGGTCTCCGGCCGTGCCTGCGGATCAATGCCGGCGCTTATCAGCTGCTGTTCTGTGAAGAGCCCACCCAGACTGTTACGGATCACTTTGCGTCGCTGCGAAAAAGCCTGAGTCACCACCTGCTCCAGTTTGACCTGTTCGCAGGCCAGGGGGGACGCCAGCGGCCGCATGCGAACGATCGCTGAATCGACTTTCGGTGGCGGATCAAATGCCTGCGGCGGCACGATGAACAGCATCTCCATCTGATAGCGCCACTGCAGCATCACCGACAAACGTCCGTAATCCTTGCCACCCGGTGGCGCCACCATGCGCTGCACGACTTCTTTTTGCAACATGAAATGCTGGTCTTCCACCAGCGGCGCATACTGCGCCAAATGAAACAGTAACGGGCTGGAGATGTTGTAGGGCAGATTGCCCACAATACGCAGCCTCCCCTCAGCCGGCTGCAAGGCGCCAAAATCAAACTGCAGCGCATCACCTGCATGCAGGATGAGCCTGTCGGGGCTGAATTTTTTTTGCAGCATCGCAACGAGGTCACGATCGATTTCAACCACATGCAACTGTGACAGATGCGGCAGCAACAAAGCCGTCATGGCGCCCTGCCCGGGACCGATTTCCACCATGGTGTCACTGGCTAACGGTGCAATGACACGAATGATTTCGTGGAGCACATTCTGATCGGTCAGAAAATTCTGGCCAAAGCGCTTGCGCGGTATATGTTTCATCCGCGAGCCGTTATCACTTGCGCAGCCATTTGCGCGGCTACTGTGATTGCTGCCATCATGCTGTCGGCATCCGCATGACCATAACCCGCTGCTGCCTTGTCGAGCGCGGTGCCGTGATCGACTGACGTGCGAATGATCGGCAATCCCAGCGTGATATTGACGCCCTGACCAAAGGTCGCGAATTTCAACACCGGTAAACCCTGATCGTGATACATCGCGAGTACACAGTCAGCCTGATCCAGATAACGTGGCTGAAACAGGGTATCCGCCGGATAAGGACCCGAGACCTGCCAGCCACGCTGACGCGCTTCCTCAATTACCGGTGTAATCACATCAATCTCTTCCCGACCCAGATAACCGGCTTCACCGGCGTGTGGATTCAAACCCGCCACCAGTATGCGTGGGTTCGGCAGACCAAAGCGCTGCACCAAATCCTGATGCACGATGTCCAGCGTTAACTTAAGACTCTCGCGCGTGATCGCACGCGGTACATCGGCCAGCGCCAGATGCGTGGTGGCCAGTGCCACACGCAGCATATGCTGGCCAGTGTCACCGGCGAGCATCATGACAACATGCGGGGTTTGCGTTTTTTCAGCGAGGTATTCGGTATGACCGGTAAATGCGAAACCGGCATCGTTGATCGTGCTTTTTTGTATGGGTGCGGTAACGACGGCATCGACTTCACCGGCGACTGCCGCAGCAATCGCCTGATCCAGCATGCTCAGCACCGCACGGCCGTTTTTTGCATCGAGTTGGCCCGGCACCGGCATCACTGTCAGTGGGCAATCAAGAATAGCGAGCTGGCCGGGCTGATCTTTCCAGCGGGCCGCCGATGTGACCACCTGCACCGGGCGCGGCGGCAACAGGGCGCTGGCGAGCGACTGCAGCTGCCGGGCATCGCCAATCAACAAACACGCCACCTCCGTCAGCTGCGCGGCTGCGCGCACAGCGATTTCCGGCCCGATACCCGCGGGCTCGCCACAACTAATCGCTATGCGGGGGCGTGACATGCGCTGCGATGATCAGAGACTGGGGAATGATCAGGGACGACTGATATCGTCCAGGCGATACTCAACATACGCGCGGTCGCGCAGCTGCCGCAGCCAGTCTTCATACGACTCTTCGAGTTTCTGCTCGCGTAAAGCCTGACGCGCAATCAGACGCTGTCGCTCACGCGACACTTCTTCGGATTTGCGCTCAACCACTTCGATCAGATGATAGCCAAACGGCGATTCAACCGGCTGACTGACTTCGCCGGGCTGGAGTGCATTCATCGCACGCTCGAACTCGGGCACTGTATCGCCGGGATAAACCCATCCCAAATCGCCGCCTTTGCTCGCCGAGCCATCATTGGAGTAGAGGCGCGCCAGCTCCTCGAATTTTGCCGCTTTGTTATCGAGACGTTCCTTGAGTTCCACCAGCTTGCGACGCGCTTCAGTTGCTGAGACGATCTGGTTGACCTTGATCAGGATATGACGCGCCAGTGTCTGCTGGACCATCGCACCGGGTGCAGTTTTTACCATGCTGGCACTGCGCCGGCCGACGACTTTAAGAATATGAAATCCATTCGCGCTGCGAACCAGCGGTGCGACTTCCCCGTCTTTGAGTTTTTCGGTTGCATCGATAAACAATTGTGGCAGACGCGAAACACTGCGCCAGCCGAGTTCACCGCCATTCAGTGCATCACCGGCATCCGAAAAACTGGCAGCGACTTTTGCAAAATCGGCACCGGAACTCAATTGTGCCATTGCCTGCTCAGCGCGTTTGCGACGATCGGCAATTTGCTCGGGTGATGCATTTTCAGGAACCCGAACGAGAATTTGTGCGATGTTGATCTCACTCTGCGCTCCTTCCGTATTGCCGGCAGCAGCCGCTAAAAAGTTGTCGACTTCGGATTCGGTAATCTGAATCTTGTTGTCCACTTCACGCTCGCGCAAGCGCTGCAAAGTGATTTCTTCACGGACTTCTTCTCGGAAGCGGGCAAATGACAGACCTTCACTTTCGAGCTGGTCGCGGAAGCCTTGAACCGTCTGCTTGTTTTGCTCGGCGATGCGTGCAATCGCACGATCCAGCAAAAGATCATCAATCCGAATCCCGGTTTCACGCGCGAGCTGCATTTGCGCACGATTGACGATCATGCGTTCGAGCAGCTGTTTTTTCAGCACATCGCGCGGAGGCAACTGAATGTTCTGGCGCTTCAATCGCTGCTCGACCAGACGCAAGCGCTCTTCTATCTCTTTGAGCGTGATGACGTCGGTGTTGACGACCACCGCAATGGCATCAATCAGCACGGGCTGACGGCTGTTTTGCGGCTTGGTCTGCGCGACCGGGGCGCCTGCCAGCGCCAGCATCAGCAATCCCAGCAAAGCGTTTACACCCGAACGTGAGCGCAGTATTGACCGGCAAATCTGAATAGGCATCATCGTCTTTATCAAAAAATTAAAAGCAGTGAATCAATTATTGCGACTGTTGCAGCGGCTGATAGCCCGGCACACCGCCACGCAATGCTTTCATGGGGTTTGATCCCAGCGTCGCCAGACCGCTGAATTCCATCTGCATGAAAATGTGGGTAGTAGCCAAACCCGCCGCCGTCGGAATGCGTTGTCCCACCACGCGGAAAATCCAGCAATCGGCCAGATACTCCACACCCAGCAGCGACTGGCCCGGCCGCTTTTCATCCAGCAGGTAGTTAATGCGTCCCACACCATACCAGCGTTGGCTGATTGGCCATTGTCCCGAAAAATCCACCAGTTCGAAATTGGTAAAAGGATAGCCCGGTATATTGCGCGAATCGCGGCGATACTGGGCATTGAGCACCTTCATCGGGCCCGCTTGCCAGAATGCGCCGATATTCATCCGGTTCACATCTTTGAGCGTCTGGTCATACTGCAAGTTGGCATCCAGCCGCAGTTCGTTGGTCACGCGTCCGGATACCAGCAACAGAATATCTTCGGCCGCCGTCTTGGCGGTCACGCTCTGATCCAGCGTCACCATTGGATCTTTCAGATTGACACGCTGCGCAATTGCCACACGCATGCGCTCCGCACCGGTGGTTTCAAGGAAGCGCGACGTCAGCGCCAGCGTCAGCTGATTGGCGTCCCCGACGCGATCATTTCCTACAAAGCGATTCTCGCGGAAAATTTGCGCATAGTTCAGATCGGACTCGGACGTATCGAAACGCGGATAGAGCACCGACGTTTGCTCTTTGTAGGGCGTGTAGGTGTAGAACACACGCGGCTCCAACGTTTGAATCGCGTCACGATTGAAGAATGTCGCTTCGCGCTCAAAGATCAGACCCGAATCCAGCGAAAAAGTTGGCAGCCAGCGGGCCGGCGCGGTCATGTTGGGATCCGGCCGGTCGAGGTTGTAGATCGTGCCGTGCAAGGACAGACTGGGGCGCAGAAAATAACCCGGGCGCTGCCAGTGGTTGTAAGTGATGCGGGGATTGAAGACCAGACGATCACCCTGAACCTGGGTGGTCGTCGTGGGCGCAACGAATCGGGTGTATTCCGAATTCATTGTCAGATCCAGGCCGCTGTCGCTGTAATGGAAGTTGTTTACATTGATCTGCGGTAGCCGGGCATACGGTGGTGCGATGAACGCATTCAGATTCCGATCCTGCAGCACCTGATAATCGATCATCCGAACAGAGCCGTTCCAATCAGTCGCGCCATAATTCAAGGTTGCGCTACGTGTGAGTAGTCGGCGGTTGACGCCGGCGCGTGCCCAGACATGGCTGAGAGGGAAATCCCGCGAGTAGTCATCGTCGGACGCGCCATTAATGTCGGTCGCGAGCGTCAGTCCCGGCGCGAGCACATGATTGTGGCGCGATGAAAAACCGTAACGTGTTTCACCGCCCAGCTTGGTGTCATTGATGAATTCAAATCGGGTTTCGCCGGCGAATTCACGCTCGAGATAACGAACATCGGCACCCAGCAACAGACCACGCTGCGCCATATAACGCGGGAAGAAGGTCACGTCACGATTGGGGGCAATGTTCCAGAAATACGGGGT
>JBILCO010000202.1:0-4537 GCA_044353075.1 Burkholderiaceae bacterium | reverse complement strand
AGCGCAACGATTGCTGCAATCGGTGCTTTCCACGCGCTATTCGTGCGCGACAGCCACCAGGCAATCGGTGTGCCTGTGATCAGCAAGATCAGTGTCACGATCGCCGAGAGTTGAATCGTCAGCCAGATCGCTTGCCAGGCTTCCGGGTCAGGCATACCCATCATGCGGTCTCACTTTCAGAAGGTCAGAATTGATAGCCGTGCGCGGCAATAATTTTTTTTGCTTTGTCCGTTTTCAGAAAACTCAGCAAGGCCGTCGCTGCTGCCGCATCTTTTGCGGAATTTAACAGGACTGCATCCTGTTTCAGAGTCTCGTGCATCGTCTCCGGGACGACCCAGGCAGAACCAGATTTGATTTTTCCATTATCGATGATCTGAGACAGCGCCACAAAACCGAGCTGGGCATTGCCGGTCGAGACAAATTGAAAGGTCTGCGTAATGCTTTCGCCCTGCACCACGCGCGGTTCGATAAGGTTCAGCACGCCCAATTTTTGCATCACTTGCACGGCGGCGCGCCCGTAAGGTGCGACGCGCGAATTGGCGATGGCGATGAAACGGAATTTATCGGTTTTAAGTACCTGCCCGCCCTCGTCGACCATATCGGATTTCGGTGACCACAGCGCCAGTCGGCCGACCGCATAAGTGAATTGCGTGCCAGTGACGGCCTTGCCTTCTCGGACCAGTTTTTCCGGTGTTTCATCATCGGCCGAGAGCAGCACATCAAACGGCGCCCCCTGACTGATTTGCGCGTAGAGCTTGCCCGTCGACCCTTGGGTGAGAGCGACTTTATGCCCGGTGTCTTTCTCGAATACCGTCGCGATTTCTTTCATTGTCTGTGCAAAGTTGGCTGCTACGGCCACTCTGATTTCAGTCGCGTTGACGAGCGTTGAGGCGAGTAGGGTGGCGATGGCAATCGTGGTGTGAAGGTAGTTCATGATCTTGTTCAGAATTTGTATTGAGCGCCCAGCGAGAGGCCGGATTGACTGCGTGTACTTTCCGAATAGCCACCGGCGGTCGCTCCGACCGACGTGTCGGCTACCCATTTGTCATAAATCGTGAAGGCGCCCGTTGCGCCGTTTTCCCGGGTCGCTCGCGCGTAGTCCACGAAAAAATCCCATTCCTTGTAAGGCGACCAGGTCAGGCCCGTGGCCAGCATGCGCACATCGTTCGTGCCTGCTGAGGTCGTGGTTTTGTCTTTGACCTGATACCAGCCACCATTCCAGCTGAGTGTGGGGCTGAAGCGGAACAGTCCGCCGGCAAACCAGGTATCTGCACTGACCTTACCTTCCGTCCTCGTTCCATTGAAGCTACCGCCCGATGCAGACGAGGGATTGCGAGTGACAACGTAGCCAGCGTTCAGCGTCAGTGCATGCCAGGTGTATTTCGCTGCCAGAAAATCGACCCGGTTATTCACCTCGGTTTGTGTGCTGCCACCAATGCGCGCTTCGATATGGTTGTACGCGGCTTCGAATTCGCCATTCTTGTAGCGTCCGCCAAACTGATGGCTGCGGCCCGGTTCGTCGAGGCCCTGAGTGCCGCCAAAGGCGACGGCCATGTCCGTCGTGAAGCCGTTGAATGATGGCGAGCTGTAACGAATCAGTCGGTCTGCACGATTGACACCGGACCCGCTGTGAAATCCTGCATAGCGGGCAATCGGTTTGAGACCACCGAAATTCCAGTTCGAGCGCGCATCAAATGCACTGCCCAGATCATTTTGCAGCGTCGGGCCACGGCCAATCAGAAACGTACCGTAGGTCGCAGAAATCACGCGCACACTGGCTTCACGATCCAGCAGTGCACCGCCCACTCCGGAGGTGGTCGCTGACCCATAACCTGCAGCGTCCTTGCCGAAGGCGCCGGTGCGCAGCGAGAAATTCGATTCCAGTGTCACGACCGCGCTCAGATCTTTGTCGATCTCGCGGGTGAATTTCACGCCGACACGATTGTTGGACTTGGGCTGGTCGCTCATCCCCGACGCATCCGTCAGGTTCGACGTCATGTTGCTTGCGCTGTAGTAGCCCGACGATACCTGACCGTAGAACTGAGTTTTGAATTTCCGCTCGTTCTCTGCCCGCTGGTCGATGTCACGGTTGGCGCGACGAATATCCTGGGATTCGTTGAAGGCGCGAATCTCTTCGGCTTCGCGGACTTTTTTGAGTTTCTGATCGAACTCTTCCTGCGTGATGATGCCTTTTTCCATCAGGATTTCGAGCATTACCCGAACATCCTCACCGGCGAGCGACGGCGCTTGCAGAGCCAGCAGTGCCATACCCAGGGCGGCGGGCACGACATGACGGTAGAGCGGTCGCATTACCGGGTTTCTCGGCTTGCCCTGCGGGGTAAAGATCGTATACGGCATGGGTTCAGTAGATCGAATAGTTATGTAAATTTTTATTTTAAAACAATGACTTGTGTTGTTTTTGTCGATGTTTACACTGAGATAAACGCAAAATAAACCTGAATACATGTTGATACAAAATTTACTTGGCTTTATTTTGCTTGTCAACCCGGCTATGATCCGGGCATCGATACAGGCAGGCCGAGGACAGGCACAAACCGATGGACACAAACCGGTTCAATTTGCACGCGGAGCTGACCGTTCGGGTCGGTGACGACATGTTTGCCAATGCCCGACGCATTGAATTGCTGCGCCAGATCGATCAGCTGGGCAATCTGACGCAGGCGGCAAAGCAGGTGGGCTACAGCTACAAAGGGGCGTGGGATGCGATTGATGACATGACCCGGCTGTCGGGCGGCACGCTGATCGAGCGGCACGCAGGGGGCAAGGGTGGTGGTGGCACGCATCTGACCGAACGTGGGCAGCAGGTCTTGCGCAATTTTTCACTGATTCAAGCGGAACACGCACGTTTCATTGCGCGTCTGGATGCGCTGGCCAACGGGCTCTCGAATGACTATGCCATGGAAAACGAAATTGCGATGCGCACCAGTGCGCGCAATCAGTTCGCCGGCATTCTGGTCTCGATCACGCCCGGCGCAGTCAATGATGAGCTGGGCATACTGGTCAATGGCAGTCAGACGCTGATTGCGTCGATTACCCATGAGAGTTGTCGAGAACTGCAGCTTGCGGTGGGTGCGAAAGTATTCGCACTGATTAAGGCGTCGGCCGTGGTGTTGCGGTCCCCCGAGGATGCCGACGCTGCCAACCTCAATCAAGCCATTCAAGCCGCTCGCGCTGCCATACCAAAGAATGCCTTCATCAGCACCGTGCACACCATCGTGCCAGGCGAACATCAGTCGGAGCTGGCCGTTTTGCTGGAAAGCGGCCTGATCATGGTGACCACGATGCCCAATAAATACGTCGATGCGATGGGCATCGACTTGGGCACCGTGGTGATGGCCACCATTGAGCCCTCAAACGTCATCATCGGTATTGCCGCCTGAACGTTCGCGTCAATGTCGGATCATCAACGCTAGATTGTTAGAGCTTGATCAGCACCTTCGCATTCGCGCCGCGCTCCACTTGTTCATGTGCTGCTGCGATTTCTTCGAGCGGGTAAATCGACGTGTCCGGATGCCGGAAGTCAGAACGCTCCAGCGCAGCATTGACGCCCTCTAGCACTTCGCGCAGCAGATGCGGCGGCAGCTTGTAGACGATGAAGAAGTAAACACGGATGAAGCCTAAAATCATCGGACCGAACGGCATCGTGACCGGTGGCTGATTGGTGCCGTACACGACCGCCTGTCCGCCAAAGCGCAGCAGACTGCCGTAGTTCGGTGCATGCGTGGCCGCATCGACATCAATGATGGCGTCCGCACCAACGCCACCTGTCAGCGCTTGCACACGATCGACCAGTGACTCGGTTTTGTAATTGATGGTGTCTGCCGCACCGACCTCATGAGCGATTCTGGCCTTGTCATCGCTGCTGACGATACCGATCACACGCGCACCGGCCGCACTGGCCAATTGCGTGACGTAGAAGCCCACGCTGCCTGCCGCACCGGGCACCAGCACGGTTTTGCCGAGCAATGAGCCGCAGGCCTGTACCGCATGCATCGCCGTCATCAATGGAATCGCAATCGATGCGCCGACTTCAAAACTGATGTGCTCTGGCAGCGGCACCACCTGCGAGGCGGGCAACACGATGTATTCCGCTGCGGTGCCAAAAGGACGTTCCCACTGACCATTAAAGATCCAGACACGGCGGCCCATCAGTGTTGCGTCCACGCCGGCGCCCAATTTGTCGACGGTGCCTGCGCCATCACTGTGAGGCGTGACTTCGGGATAGCCAGCGCCGCGCGCTGCGACACCCGAACGTGATTTCACGTCCGAAGGATTCACGCCCGAGAAAGCGACGCGGACGCGTACTTCGCCGGCAGCTGGTTCCGGTATTGGTTTGTCGACGACGCGCAGTACTTCGGCTGCGGGACCTTTGCTGGTGTAGATAGCTGCGCGCATGAATTCTCCGGTGCTTATTGATGGTTTATGGATTGCTGATGACATACGTTCATACGTATGAATTTTTTCAGGTGGTCAACGAAAGACACTGGATCCCGGCCTGCGCCGGGATGACGGTGGA
>JBILCO010000168.1:0-5383 GCA_044353075.1 Burkholderiaceae bacterium | reverse complement strand
GGCGAGTATCGATTTTTTCAGTCGTCGCGGCATGAGCGACATTCCGTTCCGCGGCATCCTGCCGGCCAGCCTGACCACGCCCGGCTCGGTGGACAGCTGGTGCAAAGCGCATGCGATGTTGGGGCGCTTGCCGCTGTCGCGCAGCCTGCAGCAGGCGATTGCGTATGCCCATGAAGGTTTTCCGGTCACGGCCCGACTGTCGGGCTGGATTGCACGCACCGAAGCGGAATTGCGCGCCCAACCCGAGGCGGCGGCACTCTTTCTTGCCCATGGCATTCCCGCAGCAGGTGCCCGGATACGCAATCCGGGGCTGGCACGCACACTCGACAGCATCGCACGTGACGGCCGCGCCGGATTTTATGAAGGCCCGGTCGCCAAAGCCATGGCCGCCTATGTGCAGCAGCACGGCGGCTTCTTTACCGAAGATGACTTGCGCGCCCAGGAAGCGCGCTGGGGTGAGCCGGTGGTCGGACAATACCGAGACCTCACGCTCTACCAGACGCCCGCACCCACGCAGGGTTTCACGGTCATCGAAATGCTCAACCTGATCGAAACGCTTGACCTGAAGAAGACCGGTTTTCTCGGACCCGATCATGTGCATCTGCTGGTGCAGGCGAAGCAGATCGCGTATCACGACCGCGATCGCTATCTGGCCGATCCTGATTTTGCGGACGTGCCGCTGGCGCGACTGACGTCCAAAGCCTATGCCAGCGAGCGTCGCGCGTTGATCGATCCTGCGCGTGCCCTGCCGTGGGACAAGGTGCCCTCGTACGGCAGCCTGACCGGCGACACAGTCTACATCGCCACCGTTGATGAAGAAGGCAATGCGGTCTCGCTCATCCACAGTCTGTATGGCCCTTTCGGATCGACCGTCATCGCCGGCGACACTGGCGTGCTGCTGCAAAACCGCAGCGCGTATTTTTCACTCGACCCTGCGCATCCCAACTGTCTCGCACCGGGCAAGATTCCGGTGCACACACTGATTGCGTCGATGGGCAAGCGCAATGACAAGCTCTGGAGCGTGCTCGGCTGCATGGGTGCCGATGGTCAGCCGCAAATACAGTTGCAGGCTTATGTCGCGCTGATGGATTTTGGTTGTGACATCCAGCAGGCACTGGAAGCACCGCGCTGGCTGTCGGGCCGCTTTGGTATCGGCGAAGCGCGCGACACGCTGCATATCGAGGGGCGTTTTCCGGCGGAGACGCTGCGTGTGCTGGAAGAACGTGGTCATGCGCTCAATCGCTGGCCTGCATGGAATGAACTGGCAGGACATGCGCACGGCATCGTGATTGATCCGGTCACAGGCGTTCGCTGGGGTGGTTCGGATCCGCGTAGTGATGGCGCGGCAGTTGGATACTAAGACTGCTATCTGGGCATTACAAACGACACTGGATCCCGGCCTGCGCCGGGATGACGCTAGTTGTTGAGGCGACCGTAAACTTCCTACCGTCGTCCCGGCGCAGGCCGGGATCCAGTGTCTTTGCTTTACTGATAAGTATTTAGTTAATGCACGGCGTCATACCCGACGCCCAGTTAAATTTGGCTACGTACTTAAAGGTATTTTTCAGCGCGCCGCCAGCTTCCTGAAATCCTGCTCCAGGTCAGCCAGTTTCTCCTGCGCGCGTTTGCGTTGTGCGGGCGTGGCCAGTTGATGCATTGCTGACGCGTTCACACAGGCTTCATTCAAAAGATTGCGACGCATCTCGGCGCCGACCGGATCCTCGGGATGCAGGCTGCGCTCGATCAGTGCACGAATTTCTGCTTCGGCCATTGAGGGTGAAGGCTTTGACTTCCGTATTTTTTCCAGCGTCGCAAGAATATCGTCCTGACGTTTCTGGCGCAGCATCCAGCTGATTTTCGGATCCAGTACCGAGCGGGCAATCGCGTCCTTGATGGCCTGCTTCTGCGCGGTGTTCAGCCGACCATAGAAAAACTCACTGCGATCGAGCCACTGCTCCAGACGATCCTCGGCCAGCTTTTCGGGCGCAATATCCAACCATTTCTCACGCCATTGCTTGTCCTCTTCGGCCATTTTTTTGCGCAGGCGTTTCATGTTGGCCGGCTCGAGTGACAAGGCTAGCGTCGCCGCTTGCGGCGCAGTATGAAACAACAGCGTCTCGAAGCGGTCACGCGATTTTGCGATGACGTCGCAAGCGGCCACTGGACTGACATCATTTTTTGCCATCAGCTGCAGTTCGGCGAGGATGTCGGCATATGCGGGGAGTTGCGTGCTGCGGTGCCAGGCGTGCCATGCTTTCAGATCAGCTTTGACCTCGCGCGCTTGCACGTCATTAAAATCGAGATACCGGTTCATCCACCAGTACGCGATCGTGTCCAACTGGTCATAGCCGGTACGCACCAGCCCGCAGGCGGACAAGAGCAGCACCATCAGTAAAACACAGCATCGCTGCAAGACGAGCGGTTTCATCAGGGGAATAAGGGGCTGGAAGCGTTAGCGGAGCTACAGTGTACGCCGCAATGCTTCAAAAAACAGCTCGGCCTGCAGCCGCTCGCCGCGCGTCTGCAATTCGACCTGCGCTGCCATGGTTTCCGGCACCGGCTGCAGCGGCAAGCCGGTCTGGCGTGCCAGCACTTCCACCATGCACGCGCGTTCGACGTAATACAAATCATCATAGGCATAGGCAACGCTGTCACCGCAAACCACTACACCGTGATTGCCGAGGAAGGCAATGTCGGCGTCTTTCATCACACCCGCAATACGCTCACCTTCGGTGTGATCCAATGCCAATCCGTTGTAATGCGCATCGACGGCAATGCGTCCGTGAAAGCGCATCGCGTTTTGCGACAGCGTGGTGTCGAGCGCACGCGCACTGGTCAGCGTCAGCGCAGTGGCATGTGGCATGTGCGTGTGCATCACACAGGCCTTGCCGGCGATGCGATGAATTGCGGCATGAATGTACATCGCCGTCGGCTCCACCTCATGACGTCCGGCGAGCTCGTTGCCCTGCTCGTCGATCATCACGATATCGTCAGCCTGGATCTCCCGCCACAACAGCCCGCGCGGATTCAGCAGAAAGCGCCGCGAGCTATCCGGCAATTCAACACTGAAATGATTGCAGACGCCTTCGGCCAGTCCGTGATGCGCCGCAGCCCGCAAGGCCAGCGCAAGATCGTCACGCAGCCGCTGTACACTGTCCGACGCAAAATCCTTCTGATGATTCAGCTCAGGCATATCTAGTCGGGCTGCAGCGGAAAAAAATCAACCGGCTTCATCAGTTTGTTTTGCTGACTTTCCAGTGCGCCGAGCTCTGCACTTTGTTTCACATAACTCAGCCACTCGGGGTCATGCCACAAGTGCGCGCGCCGTGCTTCGCGATCAGCGGCGTTCTGATAACACCAGATGTGAATGTATTCGTTCGGATTGCCTGTTTCGCACGCGGCGTACAGCAGAGGTTGTCCGAGATGACGCACCTGAGGCGCCTTGCCATACTTTTCATAGAGATCCAGGTGCGCCTTGAGCGTCCCGGGCTTGCATACATAGGTCCTGACATCCAGCAGCACGGCAGTCTCCTTAGCGTTTTTATGCGCCGGTGTGGTGATACCGGCGGCTGTTTATTAATTTGATTATTCCATGGTTTTTTGGGGAAACGCTCGATAAATCTGCGTTTGATGGCGAGCCTGCGTCGCTGTGCGACGCAGGGCCCTGACAGATCAAGGGGTTAGCACCATTTTCTTAGCCGAAAAATAACTCATTTTATAATCACCACCGCTCTTGTTGCGATGCAGCGCAGATTCTGCAATCATCAGCGCCATCAAGAAAGTGCTTGGTTAGGTCGATAGACCGGTCTGAAGCCAATACGGTTGCACGGCAAATGACTCAATGCCGCAAGCGGCCTGACGAGACCGATTCCAAGCCCGCGATCCAACTGCAGCCCCACGAGAAACCCAATGAAAAAACTATTCGCCCTGCTGACCCTGATGCTGCTATCTGGAATAGCGCAGGCAGATTACCGTCGTTACTGCGATTCGGTCGCCACCAATACCGAGTCCTTCACCGAGGAACGCAAAAAGGGTTACACCAAAAAACAAGTACAGGAAAACGCGCGCCTGATGGCGCAGCAGCGCGAACTCGACCCCAGCGTGCTGGAAGCCTGGCTGGCCGAAATCGAATGGGTGTTCAGCGGCGCACAGAAACGCCACGGCCCGGTCGCCAGCCGGCAACGACGTTTTGACGAATGCTTGTCCAGAGAAGGCAAATAAGTCTCATGGTTTCATCTCTGCTATTGCGCACTGTCGACCGCAGCACGCGGGGCGTCATGCTGAGCTGCGTGCTGATCGTTACGCTAGCTGCAGCGGCCGGCATCACGCAGGCAGGCACGCTCTCCCCGACCGAGCAAGCTTTGCTGAAGCAATCCAGCCCCGGGGCATGGGAAGCGCGGCGTCAGTATCGCGATATCGCAGTTGACACGGTAGGCACCGGAGAGACACGCGCTTATGTGTTCCGACCGGAAGCCCGACAACTCAGCAACTTGCCACTGGTCTTGTTCATGCATGGCTGGCGCGGCACGAACCCAAAAAATTTTGGCGGATTGATTGATCTGCTGGTACGCAGTGGTGCGGTGGTGATTTATCCGGTCTATCAGGCCGAGGGCGATAAAACATCGCCGCAGAAAATCACCGCGAATGCGGCACAGGGCGTGCGCGCAGCGCTCGACATGCTGAAGCAATCCCATCCGCAGCTGATCAATCAGGAAAAAACGCTGTACTGGGGTTTTTCGATGGGCGCATCCATCGCAAGCAATTTTGCGGTAAGTCATACCGAGCTCGGCGTCCCCGCACCACGCGCCATGGTGCTGGTGGCACCGGGTGATGCTTACCACGTGGTGCGTGGCTCGGAGTCAGCACCCATCGTCGCGCGACTGGAATCGCTGCCGACGACCTTGCCGGTATTTCTGGTAACTGGCACAGCCGATACCAGCATCGGCGTACCGACCGCGCGCGCATGGGCGGCGCGTGTCTGTCACCTGCCCCGCTCGCATCGCACGCTGTTACTTCTGCCGTCTCATGCAGACAGTGGTCAGCAGATTAGCTCAGCGCATGGCTCACCCGGCGCGCCTGACAGCCGCTTTGATTTTCCGGACGCGACGGCGCCAGTGCCTAGTCGCATTGCCGGTCGTGAAGGCTTCGAAGCATCGGGCTCATTGAATGTGCTGGACTTTTACGGCTACTGGCGTATCACGATGGCGATGTTTGATCATGTGGCCGGCGGCCCTTACCCAAGCGCTCTGTTCACACCCGGGTCGGCAGAGAATCGCTTTCTGGGTGCCTGGCCCTCGGGCAGACCTTACGCCGCTGCCATCGAAGAAGATCCCTGCAAATAATCGTCAGCCGCCTTTATTGTCTTTTGCGGTGCGCTCCATCC
>JBILCO010000053.1:0-9668 GCA_044353075.1 Burkholderiaceae bacterium | reverse complement strand
GGCCGCGCCGTCTTCACTCAGGTGAATGCCATCGTCGGCGCGCAGACGCACCAGCTTGCCGCGCTGATCCCGAAGATATTGCTGAAAGCTGCCACCCTGACCGGCGATGTAGGGGTTCGGATCGATCCAGGTAATTTGCGGGAATTCAGTCAGGACTTCTTTCACCAGACTATTAACCGACGCCATTCGGCGTGCGAAACCATTCTCGCGCATCACCGGCATGCCGACCCACAGCACGCGGGCGCCATCGCGCGTGAGCAGTCGTGCGAACTGACGCACCCGGTCTGCGTACACTTGCTTCCATGGGGGCGTACCAAAGACATACACGGTGCGATCCAGCTGAAAATTTTGCGCGTCATTCGCGCCCATCGAACAAATCACCAGACCCGGACGCGCAGCACCGATCAGCTGCGGATATTGTTCGGGCCAGTTGAAGACATCCGGCCGTCCCAGTCCGGTGCCGGAGCGATAGGCTCGCACAAACCGCACACCGCTTTGGGTCGCCATCGTTCGCCGCAACACCGGCGCAAGACCGACGGCCATCATTGAATCGCCCACCAGCGCGACCTGCATCGAAGGCAACACGGGAGTGGTCGTTGGCAGTGCCTGAACTGTTGTCGCAGCTGTAGCCTGCGTCTGTGACGACGCTGATTTTTGCTGAGGATCGGCAGTCGCTTTTTGCTGCGTCTTGACCGTTGGATGGCCTGCATGTGACTTCGCGTCGTTGTGTTCGTTGTTCTGCGCTTTGTTGTGCGCTTTGTTCTGTGTTTTGTTGTACGCGTTGTTGGTATTCACCGAAGGCGGGCTTTCCTCCACCGCCGGGGCTTCCGCTACCGGCATCAGCATCCCGGACCAGTGTTCGCGCAAATCAAGCGCCGCACGTCGCGGTAGATCCAGATGCACTGCAGTGACAACGCGCTCCCATGCCTGAGTGACCGGCTGTGCGACATTGCGCAGCATGCCGACGTCAAGGCGCTCTGCCCAAATCGCCAGACCCGCCGCCTCCAGCAGCAAAGCCACCGCCAGGCCCGATACGAGCGCGCGAATGACGTGAATGAGCGGAGCGGTACGGCGCATGATCAGAACTGAAAATAAATAAAGGGTGCCGGCGCACTGGGGCCTAATATTTCAATTAGGGCCAGTGAGACTGCAAACAAGGCGCCCAGCGCCATGGCAGGCATACGCATGCCCGCGAGCTGGGCGCGCAGCATCACCCGCGAGGGCAGGTAATGCATGCCGATACCCATCAGTACACAGAGCATCATGCCGGGCGCGAGATCCCAGTGCCAGCTGCCCGCCGTCAGCTGATGCATGACGGCGAATGCCTGTCCGATATCCTCAGCGCGGAAGAAAATCCAGCCCAGGCAGACGGCGTGAAACAACAAAATGCGCGACGCATAGCGCCACTGATCCGACTCGCGCCATCCGTCATTGCCGCGCGCATACCAGTAATTGTCCCAGACCCGGTGTAGGGCCAGCAGCAGCCCGTGCCAGAATCCCCAGACCACAAAATTCCAGGCAGCGCCATGCCAGAGTCCACCCAGCAGCATGGTGATGAACAGGTTGCGAACATTGAGCCACTCACCCCGACGCGATCCACCGAGCGGTATGAACAGATATTCACGCAGCCAGGTCGACAATGAAATATGCCAGCGGCGCCAGAACTCCTGCGGCGACGCACTCCGGTAGGGATTATTGAAGTTATCCGGAAAACGATAACCGAGCAGCAGCGCGCAGCCAATCGCAATATCGGTATAGCCGGAAAAATCGCAATAGATCTGCGCCGCATAACCATAGATACCCAGCAGTACCTGGCTCGCGCTGAAACTCTGTGGATTGGAAAACACATCATCGACCAGCAGCGTGGCAAGGCTATTCGCAATCACGACTTTCTTAAACAGGCCAATCGCAATCAGCAAAAGCGCACGCGATGTTTCGATGCGGGCCGGATCAGGCGCCTTCTGTAACTGCGGCATGAACGTGGATGCCCGCAGAATGGGTCCTGCGATCAGCTGCGGGAAAAAAGCGACATAGAGCAGGACATCTTCCAGCGAAGGCGCTCGCTCGAGCTTGCCACGCCAGACATCCATCATCAGCGAGATCGCGTGGAAACTCATGAAAGAGATGCCGAGCGGCAGAATGGGTGAATTCACCTCGATCTGCAGATCGATGCCGAGCCCGTTGGCAAGATTCAGAAAATTCTGCAGGAAGAAGGCCAGATATTTGTACCAGCCCAGCGTGAGCAGACAGACGACGATGCCACCGATAAGCCAGCGACGCTTGTGCCGGCTTTGCTCGATACCGCGAGCGACGACCCAGCCGTACAGTGAGATGATGAACAGCAACGGCAGAAAATGCCAGTCCCAGAAGCCATAAAAAAAATAGCTCAGTACCAGCAATACGCGCTTGTGCGTGACATGCTGGCGCACCGTTCCCCACGCCAGCGCGAATGCCAGCAAAAAGAACAACGCATATTCAACGGTGGGGAAAAGCATGAGCGGTGATGGTTCGGATGTGGCCGCGATGATATCAAGAGACAGGTGATGGCCATGAAAACAAAATGACAAAGTTATTTATAAAATAACTTTATGCATTTCCCTGCTTGGGGATACGCCGAATAAATCCATAGCTTGTGGCAAGCCAGCGTAGCTGTGCGATGCGGGATCTTAAGTGCCTAAACACATTTGATTGTGAAGCGCGCTTGGGAGCCCCATCAGCGCTTTCTTCGATCAATCCGATCGGGCCACCCGCAGCCCAAAGTAGGGACTTTTCAGGGCCAATGAAAACCGCGAACGGAACGCCGACCTCAACATACGCGCGGTACTGACCCACGCGCCGCCGCGATTGACACGTGCTTCGCAGTTGCCCTGCTCCCAGGCGGCCTGCGTTGCCGGAGCGCCTTTGTAGTCGGGATTCCAGCAATCCTGCGTCCACTCCCAGACATTACCGAACATGTCGTACAGCCCGAAACGATTCGGCTTTTTACTGCCGACCGGATGCACCTCCATGCCGGAGTTGGATCGGAACCAGGCGTGCGCCTCCAGCGCGGCGGGGTCATCGCTGTCGTAGAATTCTTTGGTCATACCCGCGCGGGCGGCGTATTCCCATTCGGCTTCGCTGGGCAGACGGTATTTTTTGCCGGTCAGCTTGCTGAGCTTCTCGACAAACTGCTGTGCCATCTCCCAGCTCACATGATCCACCGGGATGTTGGTGCCGGTGTTCTCGCTCGGGTTTTCTCCCATCACCGCAACCCATTCCTCCTGCGTGACCTCGTATTTGCCCAGGGCGAAGGAGGTCATGGCTATCGTGCGGGCCGGCTTCTCCTTGTCGTTGCTGCTGTCGTTGTCCGAGGCGCGCGCCGAGTCAGGTGTGCCCATCACGAAGCTGCTTGCGGGGATGACCACCATCTCAGGACAAGTCGGGCAATCGCGAAAAGTCTTGACGGGATCAGCATGGACTGTGCCAGCGATCAAACCTGTGAGTAGAAAAAGCATGGCGCGCATGGTCGCTCTCCTTGGTATGTTCAGCCCGCATGATACGCAATTGCGGAGGCATACCGTGTCGTACAATTCAGTCCGCTGCCCCGATGATAAAAAGCGGGGAAAGCAGCAGCCATAAGAACAACGCAGCATCCGGAGGGAAAATTGAATCAGGAAGTCAACTCCACAGCGCGCGTCGCTGTTGTGACGGGTGGCGCCATGGGCATCGGTGCCGAGGTCGTCGAGCGACTGGCGCGCCAGGGACACACCGTCATCATCGCTGATCGCGACACATCGGCCAGCACCGCGATGATGGCGTCGCTGCAAGCGCAGGGTTTATCGGTCAGCGCCACAATGATCGATGTCGGTAATGCCAGCGCGATCACTGACGCGTTTGAGACGATCGCCAGGGACTACGGCCGCTGCGACATTCTGGTCAATTGCGCGGGCGTCGCGAAAGTGTCGTCTTTCATCGATTTTCCGCTCGAAGAATTCGAACGCACCATGAACATCAACGTGACCGGCACCCTGCTCTGCAGCCAGCATGCCGCGCGCCTGATGATGCGTCATCAGTGGGGCCGCATTATCAATATCGCGTCGGTCGCGGGCATGCGTGCGGTGGGCTCGGGCCGTACCGCCTACGGCACGTCCAAAGGCGCAGTCATTGCGCTGACCCGGCAAATGGCCGTTGAGCTTGCCGAGCATGGCATTACAGCCAACGCGGTCGCGCCGGGCCCCGTGGACACGCCTATGACCCAGCTGCTGCACACCGCACAGTTCCGTACCGAGTATTCGAAAGCGATTCCGATGAACCGCTACGGCACGGTCTCCGAAGTCGCTGCCGCTGTACAGTTCCTCGCTTCTGAGGATGCGTCCTACATCACCGGTATTTCGATGCCGGTTGATGGTGGGTTTTTGTCCAGTGGCGCGCGAGGTCTCTGAGCCATGAGTACCGACACGAGCCAGCGGATCGAAGCCGTCTACCAACTGGAGACCAGCGCGGATCCAGAAAAAACAGCCGCCATGATCGCGGGCGAGCAATCATCGGGCACCTTCGTCGTCATCCCCGGCGAAGACGAAGCACTCAAAGCGCGCGCCGCTGCGCAGTACGACATCAGCCCGATGACGCCGCGCACTGACAGCGATGCAAAACGCTATCGTCTGAGGCTGTCGTGGCCGCTGGAAAATATCGGCCCTTCCTTGCCGAACCTGATGGCGACGGTGGCAGGCAATCTGTACGAACTCAAGCCCGTACGCTCGCTGCGACTGATGGACATCACTTTGCCGCCGGCGTTTGCCCATGCTTATCCGGGCCCGGCCTTCGGTATTGAGGGCACCCGCCGACTAAGTGGGGTAACGCATGGTCCTCTGGTTGGCACGATCATCAAACCTTCGGTGGGCCTGAGCGCGCAAGACACCGCTAACATCGTCGCTCAATTGTGCGAGGCCGGCGTGGATTTCATCAAGGATGATGAATTGCAAGCCGATGGCCCTGCCTGCCCTTTCAATGAGCGCGTCACTTTGTCGATGGCGGTGATTCGTGCTCACGCCGAGCGCACCGGCAAACAGGTGATGTATGCATTCAATCTTACCGGTGAACTCGATGAGATGAAGCGTCGTCATGATCTGGTGCAGCAGCTGGGTGGCACGGCGGTGATGCTCAGCCTGAATTCGGTCGGCATGGCAGGCTTCAATGCGTTTCGGCGTCATGCGCAGCTGCCGATTCATGCGCACCGCAATGGGTGGGGCTATGTGCAATCGGGCTGGTCGTATCCGGCCTGGAAAAAATTGTGGCGGCTTGCCGGTGTCGATCACATGCATGTGAATGGCATTGCCAACAAATTTCAGGAAGATGACGACAGTGTGATCGATTCCGCGCGCGCTTGCCTGACACCGATGTTTGACGACAAGCCATGCACCGTGATGCCGGTATTCTCATCAGGCCAGACGGTCAGACAAGCGGCGCCGACTTGGGAAAGACTGCAATCGACTGATCTGATTTTTCTGGCGGGTGGCGGCTTGTTTGCGCATCCCGGTGGCATTACAGCGGGAGTGAATGCGCTGCGTCAGTCGTGGGAAGCGGCGATGAAGGGTGTGCCACTCGATGTTGCGGCAAAAACGCAGCGCGAATTGCGCGAAGCCCTGGAAAAATTCGGATGAAACTGCGCGATCACGACGTTGCAATTCGTATCCATCATCAGGCAGCGATGTCATGACTGACACCCGGAAAAATCTTCAGGCCAAAGTCCTGTTTTATGGTGATGATTTCACCGGCGCCTCGGACAATGCCGCACAGTACGCGCGACACGGACTCAAAACCGTTTTGTTCTTCTCCGATCCCGGTACCGATGCACTGAAGCAGGCCGCGCAGCGCTACGACGTGGTCGGCGTCGCAGGCACTGCCCGTTCGCTCGGCACCGAAGCCATGCGCGACGAACTGACGCCGGTGCTGGAAAATTTCAGGCATCTGAACGTACCGCTGGTGCAGTACAAATGCTGTTCCACCTTCGATTCATCGCCGGACACCGGCAGTCTGGGCGAAGCGATTCGTCAGATGCAGGCCTGCTGGCCCGGCAGCCTGATACCGGTACTGGCAGCCACGCCCGAGTTCGGTCGCTATACGATGTTTGGCCATCATTTTGCCCGTGCCGGCACGGCTGTTTATCGACTGGACCGACATCCGGTCATGTCGCGTCATCCGGTCACACCCATGCAGGAATCGGATTTATCGGCCGTGCTGACACAGCAGGGCTTCACACCTGAAGCTACTGCCGATCTGCGCATGCTCGACCACTTCGCCGATGCACCCGAGGCAATGGCCACCGCGCTAATGGCTCATGAGAGTGTGGTCTTCGATGGTTACACCCAGCAGCAATTAATGACTGCGGCGGCCAGCCTCTGGCAGGTATCGCAACAGCGTCAGGTGTGTGCGATGGCAGCGCAGGGCTTTGCGCACGGGCTCGGTGCCTGGCTTCGCGCGTCGGGAAAACTAACGACGCCCCAGCCTGCCCACCAGCTGGCCGCCGTTGATCGTTTACTGGTGCTCTCGGGCAGCTGCTCTTCGTTGTCTGCCGAGCAGATTGCGTGGGCGCGGCAAGCTGGATTTCTGACGCTGCGCGCGGATACCGAGCTGCTGGCAGGCGACGACACCAATGCCGTCGATACGTTGCTGGCCCGTGTGCTTGATGCACTGCGCTCGGGTACCAGCGTCGTGGTTTTTACCGCAGAAGGTCCTGATGATGCCAGGATGCAGTCACCGAGCTCAGCGGCTCGGGGCTTGCCGGGCGCTGCGATGGCCCGGCGCATTGGTCGTCTGTTTGCATGCCTGGCACGCGAGGCGTTTGCGCAGGCCGGTCTTCAGAGACTGGTGGTCTCGGGCGGTGACTCATCCAGCTTTACGATGCGGGACATTGGTGCCCGGGCGCTGGAAATCAAAGCCAGTCATTTCGTGCAGAATGCCCACGTGTGTAGCCTGGTGTCCGATGATGCACTCATCCATGACAAAGAGGTGCTGCTCAAAGGCGGACAAGTCGGCCAGGCCAATTTATACGGCCTGATGCTGGCGGGCTTCAGCCATCCGGACAGCGGAACGCTCTGACTTGCTAGGCTATCCATTACGGTGCTATTCGCGGTAAAGTTGTGGCGCGCGGGTAAAGCTGTGAATACAACGGCGAACCCCGTGTCATCAACAAACCATAAACAAAATAACTTATCCGAGGCAGAACCCATGAAGCGATTGATTTCCGGCCTGGCGCTCCTGATCACCATGCAAGCGGCCAGCGCGCAAAATATTTTTGAAATCTCGCCCGATTCGTCCAACCCGAATTACGCGCAGTGCAAATTCCAGACGTATGACGACAGCGCCATGTTGATCACCACCTACATGGGTTCACTGGTGGCTGCCAAATACGAAAAAAAATGTTCGACTGAGTTTCTGACGCAAGCCAAGGAAGGCAAGCGCAAACATGACGCGATGCTCACGGTCACGAATGAACAGATCGGCAGCTGCTACTCGCAAAAAGATACGCAATTCATTCGCAATCTGCTGATCAACGCTGTCGACAAAATACCGGAATTTTGCGAATCGAAAAATGTGGCTGATGCCATGGAAGACTGGGTTAAACGGCTGAATCAGGAAAACTGATCGCTTGGAACCTATTTACGGCAAGGTAACCAAGTGAAAGACACTGGATCGCGGCCCGCGCCGGGATCGAGTGTCGTTGGTTTACCGATGGACATTAGGTTGATGCACCGCTTCCACGCAGGCTTGACAATCAAATTGGGTTGGGAGCTTAGCGGCTTTTGGCTTTTTGTCAGAGCCTCTTACTCGTGCCAATTCGCCTGAAAGCAATGACGGACTTCATGTCCCAGCGTATGCATGTTCAGCTTTTTTTCCGTGAACACGACGCAGATGTCGTTTTCATAAAACGAGCAGGCCTTGAGCGCGTAACCGAAATCACCATAGCCGCGTACACGGGCCTCTCGATCACAAGTGGCCTGAATATTGTCAACCGGGATCCAGGTCACCTTCGACGTCACGGTGAAATTGCGGGCCGAGTCAAACATTTCGAGGGGATTATCGCCCTCCGTAATCGTGGCCTGCACGGCGCAGGCAAACAACAACCCGCTACAAGCGACAACCCACGTCAATCTTGTCTGCAGCGCTGCGCTAAGACGGAACAGTCCCGGCATGAGTGACTCCCCTGTTTGTTCTGAAAGTTGGTGTCCAGGCTTCTGACAGCCGGTGTCGCAACGATAACTGCTTTGGACAATTCTTGCCGAACAGTCCAAAACAGCCACTTGTCAAAACGGGAAGTAAGATCTTGCAGGTCGGATTAACCCAACACGATTTTCGCTACCTCAGTATAGACCGGTATGCCAAACAGAATATTGATCGGGAAAGTCACTCCCAGCGATAACCCCAGATACAGCGAGGGATTGGCTTCCGGAATCGCATACCGCAACACCGCCGGCACGACGATATACGATGCGCTGGCCGACAGCACCATGATCAGTGCCGCATCACCGACAGGCAGCCCCAGCAAAGCCGAGATCAGCAGCGCGATACCAGCATGAACCACCGGTGCCAGCGCCGCATAAGCAATCAGTATCGGTGATTTTCCCCTCACATCGCGCATGCTGCGGGCAACCATGAGACCCATATCGAGCAGGAAAAACGCCAGCATGCCTTTGAACAGATCGGTGGAAAATGTCTGCATCATCACCTTCCCCGCTTCACCGCTCAGGTAACCAATCAGCAGCGACGCCAGTAACAGCAAATGGGCACCGCTGGTGAATGATTCATGAATGACCTTGCCCATCGACGGCGTCGAAAGACTGGCCCCGCCCTGCGCCATCGCCGCCGCTGCGTCGCCATGACCGGCCACCACGGACACACCTGCCTGAGCCTGACGAATCATATTGGCAAGAAACACCGCCATCAGAATCGCGGGCGACTCCATCAGCACCATCGCAACGGCCATATGGCCGCCCGGTGACATTTGCTGGGATTCGAGATACTGCATCGCTGTCACAAAGGTGACGGCGCTGACTGAACCGTACGACGCCGCCACGGCGGCCGCATCGAAACGCGCTACCCGATTTCTGAGAAACAGATAACCGAGCGCGGGCACGATGAAGGCCATCAGCATCGCCGCGAACAGACTCAGCATCACCGAGGGATTCAGCCCGGATGCGGCCAGAGCGAAGCCTCCCTTGAGCCCCAGCGCCATCAACAGATACAGCGACAGGAATTTCGCGGTGGCCGCGGGTATTTCCAGGTCAGAGCGAAGCCATCCGGCTATTACGCCAAAAACAAAAAAAAGAATCGCCGGGTCGAGCAGATTTTGCATACATCCTCCTGAGTGGGGCGAATCATAGGCATTTTTAATAATCGAGTAAAATCGATTTTAAGATGACTTACCATAGATAAAAAACTATGAATATGACCTTCCGTCAGCTCAGGCTGGTGCTGGCACTCGCCGACACGGGCAGCATCAGCGCCGCGGCACGCGCAACGCATGTGACTCAGCCGACGGCATCCATGCAGCTGCGCGAAGCAGCAAATGCGGTGGGCATGCCTTTGTATGAGGTCATTGGCAAACGCGTGCATCTGACGGAGGCGGGCAAAGAACTGGCCCGCACCGCACGCGCCATGTCGGCTGAGTGGGAAGCATTTGAACAAAAAAT
>JBILCO010000020.1:0-13807 GCA_044353075.1 Burkholderiaceae bacterium | reverse complement strand
CTGCTTGAAACGACCAACGCGAACCTGAGCGTCTTTATTGAAACCGTAGTTCATCCACGCGGTATCAATTATGTTTGTCGTGGAACCCACGGCATTAGCCACGATTTCATAGTTAATATCTTTGAACATCTTACCGTTCAGGCCAATACGAGCGCGACGGAGTTCAAAATTGTCGCCAACAGAGGCCGTATCGCGATCCGGGATGTCGTTAAGATCACTGCTGTTAAAACGCGAATCAAAATGAACTCGTCCGGTGAGGTTAACCGTGTGGTCGCCATTTGCCGACGTTAATCCAAAACCATTTTCACCAACTGCACCGTCCTTATCCCGCTTTTGCATGAACTTGACAGATTTTGTCACGTCATTGTCGAGGCGCTGCTCCTTGAACTGCTTGTTTTCAGCCGCGTCCGCATTGTCAGCGATAAACTTGTCATAATCCTGCTGGCTGATGACACCCTTCTTCAGCATGAGGTCGAGCAGATTCTTGACATCATCGGTAGCATACGCAGGTGCAGCCAGGGTGGCGCAGACGGTCGCGACTGCGACAGCGATGCGCTTGGCAGACATCAGACCGGTGGTGGTTTTGTTCATTCGATTTCTCCATTAATTAGACAAACGCAATCAAGCATCAGACGCAGCCAGACCGCGCCACTGACTTCAATTACTGACCGCGATTATTTCCGGCAATTTTTTCAACTTGATGACACGCCATGGCAAACTGGCCGATAATCACCCCTGTGCTAAAAAACAACATTAGCGCTGACGATAAAACCCCTAATCACCAACATTGTCATCAAAGGGTCATATTCGGCATTTAGCTTCATTCGTTTTTTCAATTTCAGCGGAAGGGTTCGACGATATGCTGGCAGCGATCGATCTCGGGTCGAACAGCTTCAGACTCCACATCGGCACGTTTGACGGCGAGCAAATTCGTATCGTCAATAGTGCGCGCGAACCGGTGCGGCTGGGTGCGGGTCTGGATGAACGCAACAATCTGACGGTATCGGCGATGCAATCGGCCATCGCCTGTTTGTCCCGCTTCGCTGAAATCCTGCAAGCCACTCCCCTGACCCGCGTGCGTGTCGTTGCCACCAACACGGTGCGCGTCGCCCGGAATGCCCGCACCTTTCTGCACCTGGCCGAGAAAGCCATTGGTTACCCCATCGAAGTCATCTCCGGCGAAGAAGAAGGCCGGCTGATCTATATGGGTGTGGCTTGCGCGCTGGATGACGCCTCGGAGCGACGACTGGTGATCGATATCGGCGGCGGCTCGACCGAGCTGGTGCTCGGTCAGGGTAGCGAGATCGAGGAAGTGGAATCCTTTGGCATTGGTACCGTCGCCACCGCGTCGCGGTATTTTGGGGGGCAGAAAATCACCGGGCAGGCTTTCGAGGATGCGATCCTGAAGGCACGAAGCTGTTTTGAAGACGGGATGAAGCCCTTCCATCCCCGCCTCTGGCATACCGCCTACGGTTCCTCGGGCACCATGCGCACGATTGCCGATATCCTCGAAAAAAATGCTATCGGCGACAGCGCGCTCTCGCTGAAGAATCTTCGCACCCTCAAAGATTGGCTGATCGCCTGCGAACGGCAGGACAGCATTGATCTGGTGGGCGTTAAACCTGAGCGCCTGAGCGTGATTCTGGGTGGTCTGCCTGTGCTGATCGGTCTGGCTGAAGAACTGGGGCTCAAGCAACTGTGGCCCATTGAGGCGGGCCTGCGGATGGGCGTGCTGTGGGATCTTCATCTGCGCTCCCGCAGCAAGGACCGCCGGCGGGAATCCATCAAGCGCTTCATGAAACGGCATAGCGCCGATGAACAGCGGGCGGCGTCAGCAAAATCCAATGCACGAATCCTGCATGACCAGCTGAATCCGGAACAGGAAGAATTAACCCGCATGGTGGGTTGGGCAGCGCAAATTCATGAAGTGGGCATGGTGGTCTCGCACACCGGCTTTCACAAACACGGCGCGTATCTGGCGCTGCACGCCGATCTGCCGGGATTCACCCAGCATGAGCAGCAGATACTCAGTACACTCGTGCTGGCGCAAAAAGGCAATCTGCGCAAAATCAGCGACACCATGGCCGATACCGACCTCGCGAAGACGATTCTGGCACTCCGGCTGGGCATCATTTTCATGCATGCGCGCATCGACCCCGCCGAAGAGAACATCAGTCTGAGGATGCGTAATCGGATTGATCTGGAACTGCCTAAAGGCATGCTGTCCGCCCATCCCACGCTGGCTTACTGGCTGGGTAAAGAGCAGGTCTGCTGGGAAGAGGTGGGTTACGATTTTGTGGTGCGTCCGCTGGTCTGAGTCTGAGTCTGAGTCTGAGTCTGAGTCTGAGTCTGAGTCTGAGTCTGAGTCTGAGTCTGATTCTGGGTCTGATTCTGGGTCTGAGTCTGATTCTGGGTCTGATTCTGGGTCGCGCCCGCACCCACGCTCGCACCTGCACTCACACTCACACATCAACGTCAGAAATTACAGGGATCGTTCTTTCCCACGAAATGAAGATCTGCAAATCCGGCCCGCGTCTTCTCGCCGGTATTGTCGGTATCGGAGGCAATCGCCACCAGCACCGGTCTGGCTTTTTCGCTGCCAAATGCCCGCATCACATCCGCTCTGACATCGACACGCTCCGTCACCCAGCGGTTGATATCGGCATTGCCCGTCCGCCGGACAATCATCTGCGCACGATCGGTATACGCGTTTGACATCCGGGTATCGACAGGATGGCGGTTATCCCAGACATAATTGATCGCGGCATCGGGCACTCGATCACCGTAAAAGGTACGGGCAATCGATAACGCTGCCTTATCGGTAAAACTCAAGGCGTCTGATGGCAAAGAAAAAGCGATGTACACGCGTGCTGCGTAGTCATCCCCCTGACGACGCCTCATGTCTGCCTTTTTGATGACATCCTCCACACGCCAGCGCCAGCACAAGACAGGCGTTGCCATCAGATCCACCGCAATCTGACGCCCCAGCAAGGCCATGCTGCGATCAGCCTGTGATTCCACCGCATGAACGCCATCCCATCGCAGCAGGCGGTACTGGGTCGGTGGCACATTTTTTTCAAGCTGAATGATTTGCCAGCCGCTTGGAAGATCGGACGACGCCGTATCGAAGCGCCCTACCGTTACCTCCGCCAACGCGGCACTGACAAAACCCAAAGCGGCCAGCATCCCCAGAATACGCATCGCCAATATACTTCGGGCTGAAACGCTCACCTCAGCGCCTCGTCCAGCAGCAGGCGACCATCGATCACCGAGACATCGCCATCGGCAAACACCAGGACGGGTTGTCTGGTCTGATCGAGAAGCGCTTTCTCGGGCGGTGTGAATTCAAAACTCAGCGAGTCGTAGACCAGACAAATCGTTTCCTCCACAGACGCGCGGGAGGCATAGCCCACCGTTGCCCTGGAATCGGCCAGAATCTGCGTAAACTTCTGCTTGGATCGGAGCAGCGACAGCACCAAGCTCCCCGCGTAGTCAAAGCGGTCCGTCAGCACCAGCACCGCCTGCTCCGGCATCGAGGCACGCAGCCACATGACCTGAAGTCGGGGCAGATAGTCCGACACCCATTCTTGATGAGCGATTGGCAAGCGCTGAGGCGCTGCAGCCAAACGCTCTCTTGTTTCCTTATATAAAATATCCATGGATTTCCTCCGCACTGCGTACGACCGTAATACATTGCCCATTCAGGAAAACATGTTCCCCACGTCTGCAGCGTAGCGGGCAAATATGTAAGGATTGTGACAAACCCTGGGCTTGATCATGTCATTAAAGATTCACACGCTTGTGTTGGAATAGACGACGATATGACATCCGCGAACGGAGACACTGCGTGAAAGACCGGGCATCCACCACGTCCTGCGAGACTGATCTCGCTGCAATGACAGATTTCGATACCGTTCTCGCTGCGCGCCTTTCTCGTCGCAGCCTGCTCAAGGGGAGCCTCGCGACTGCCGCAGCGACGTATCTGGGCGGTGGCCTTGGCTTGTCTGCCAGCAGCGAGGCAGTGGCCGACACGTTCAAATTAACGCTCAATTTTCAGGCGATACCCAAGAGCCTGGCCGACAAAATCACGCTGGCAGACGGTTACCAGTGGCAGCTACTGCTGGCCACTGGCGATCCACTGACACCGGAACTTTCGGCCTATGCGAATGACGGTAGCGATGAGGCAGGCAGTTTCACCCAGCGCGCCGGCGATCACCATGATGGCATGCAGTTCTTCGGCATGGATGCAACAGGTCGCTGGAGCGCACAGACGGGCGAACGAGGTCTGCTGTGTATCAACCATGAAGCCGTAACTGCTGAATTTTTACACGCTCGGGGAACAACCCTTGCCGATGGCAAGCGCATCTCGGAAGACGAAGTCATGAAAGAAGTGCTGGCACATGGCGTATCGATCGTCGAAGTACGCCGTCATCGCGGCAGTTTCAGCATCCAGAAAGATTCACCGCTGAACCGCCGTATCACACCGTTCACCGATATGGAGATCACTGGCCCGGCTGCACGCAGTCCGCAACTGATCACGAAATACTCGATCACCGGAACCCGCACTCGCGGCACCATCGCCAATTGCGCCAATGGTCATACGCCCTGGGGCACTTACCTCACGTGCGAAGAAAACTGGGCAGGATTTTTCAAACGCGGCGAATCAGATAACGCCAAACGTAGTGCCACAGAGCAGGTCGCTTTGCGGCGCTACGGCATCGAAGGCAAAGGAAAGCACGGATGGGCGAGCGTGCAACCCGATACGGCCGATGGTCGCTTTGGTCGCTGGCACGCCGCCGTCACGGGCACCTCCGCCAATGGCAGTGATGACTATCGTAACGTGGCCAATACCTTTGGCTGGGTCGTCGAGATCGATCCCTTTGCCCCCGGGAGCAGCCCCAAAAAAAGAACAGCACTGGGGCGTTTCGCTCACGAAGGTGCATGGCCCGGTCCGGTCATTCCGGGACAACCGCTAGTCTGGTACATGGGCTGTGATGCACGCCATGAGTACATCTACAAATACGTCTCTCGTGCGGCATGGGATCCGGCGGATGCAAAGCGCGGTCTGGTCGCCGGGGATAAATACCTGAACGAAGGCACCCTGTACGCCGCGCGATTCAATGCCGATGGCAGCGGCGACTGGCTGGAACTTAAATTCGGCCTCAACGGCATTGACGCCAACACCGCCGCTTATGCATTCCGCGATCAGGCCGATGTGCTGATTCACGCACGACTTGCCGCTGATGCCGCGGGTGCCACACGCATGGATCGACCCGAGTGGGGCGCCGTCAATCCCCGCAATGGCGAGGTGTACATGACGCTGACCTACAATCCCTCGCGAACCATCGACGGTATTGATGCGGCGAACCCACGCGCCTACACCGATCGCCATGCCGGTGATGCCGTCGGCACCACCGGTACCGGCAAAGGACGGGGCAATGTCAACGGACACATTCTCCGCTGGGCCGAGCACGACAGCAAAAATGCAGCCTCGCGTTTTCAGTGGGATGTGTTCCTGTTCGGCGCACGATCCACCGCCGATCCGAACAACATTAATGTCTCCGGACTCACCGCGGACAATGATTTCTCCAGCCCGGATGGGCTGTGGTTTGCGCGCAGTGGTCTGCTCTGGATAGAAACCGATGATCATGCCTATCGCGATGCGAGCAATTGCATGCTGCTCGCCGCCATTCCCGGCAGGGTTGGCGATGGTGGTATTCGAACGCTGCTCAATCGGGCAGAGAATCAGGAGCGTTCGATACAGACCCCGGTCGGCAAAGTCGCGGATGCATCCTCCTTGCGCCGATTTCTGGTGGGCCCGGTCGATTGCGAAATCACCGGGCTGACCGAGTCGCCAGACGGACGTGCGCTGTTCATCAATGTCCAGCATCCGGGCGAAACGACCAGCGGTAAGGGCTTCGATATGACGGACCCCGCAAGCTATCTGAGTCACTGGCCCGGCGGTGGCACGACACGACCGCGCTCTGCGACGATTGTCATCACACGCAAGGATGGCGGTCTCATCGGCGCTGATCTCTCGTAAAGATCGCGTTTGTCATCAAACTGCAACCTCGCTGTCATTTGCCTGCATTAATCCCTCGCTACGCTTCAGGTATTACAACAACGAGGAAGAACGATGCGACTGATGACCGTCGGTACCGACTCAACCCCGAACTTTCCCAAGCTATCTCTCAGCCTGGCAAGTACTCCCGAAGAGATTCGCGAAGTTCAACGCCTGCGCTACAAAGTCTTCGTCGAAGCGATGGGTCTCGATACACTGACCAATTATGAGGGACTCGAAAAAGACGAGTTCGACGAATTTTGTGATCACCTGATCGTCCGCGATACCCGCAGTCTGAAAGTCGTTGGCACTTACCGCGTACTCGGTCAGCGCGGCCTTCGTCACACCGGCCGCTTCTATTCCGAAAATGAATTTGATCTTGGCCGGCTCGCTCATCTGCGTCCGCGCATACTGGAAGCCGGTCGTGCCTGCATTCACCCGGATTACCGTAGCGGTGGCGTCATCATGATGCTCTGGGCCGGACTGGCGGCCTGCATGCGCAAGGAAAAAGCTGACTATCTGGTCGGCTGTGCCAGCGTCAGCCTGGCTGATGGCGGCGACACCATCAACAGCATTTACCGACAGCTCTCCGCCGAGCATTTGGCGCCACCCGAGTACCGGGTCGCACCCCACCTGCCCTTCCCTTTGCATGAAGAAGTCATCCCTCATCAGGCCACGCTGCCGCCGCTGATCAAAGGCTACCTGCGCAGTGGTGCATGGATTGGTGGCGAACCCGCATGGGATCCGGATTTTCATAGCGCCGATCTGTTCATGATGCTGCCCCTCGAGCGACTCGACAGCCGCTACGCAAGACACTATTTAAAAGAAACGGAGAGTGCATGAACGCGAGAGACAGCTTCGTGACTGCAGACCAGTGGCCAAAAAACCCGATGAAAAAACCCAAGCCCCTGCGTTTCAGAACCATCTGGATTTCTGATATTCACCTGGGCACCAGCGGATGTCAGGCCAAGCGTCTGCTGGAATTTCTCAAGGCAACCGAATCGGACAAGCTTTATCTGGTCGGTGACATTGTCGACGGATGGCAGCTCAGACGACGCTGGTACTGGCACCAGACACACAATGATGTCGTGCAGTTGGTGCTGAAAAAAGCCAAAAAAGGCACCAAGGTGATTTTCGTGCCGGGCAATCACGATGAAGCGGTGCGTCAGTTCATCGGCCTGGATTTCGGTGGCATCAAAATTCGCGATGAGCTGGTCCACACCTGCGCCGACGGCAAACGCATGCTGGTACTGCACGGCGACCGCTTTGACGGCGTGATCGCCTGTGCCAAATGGCTCGCGTATGTGGGCGACTCGCTGTACACCATGATCCTGAAATTCAACCAGTACCTGAATGCCTGGCGCGCACGCTCTGGCCTGCCCTACTGGTCGTTGTCGCAGTACCTGAAACTCAAGGTCAAAAATGCAGTGAGCTACATCACCTCTTTCGAGACCGCGCTGGCTGACGAAGCAAAGAAGCAGGGACTCGATGGCGTGATTTGCGGGCACATCCACAAGGCTGAAATTCGTCAGATCGATGGCATCCTTTATTGCAACGATGGTGACTGGGTCGAAAGTCTGTCGGCGCTGGTCGAAGAAGCCGATGGTACGTTGCGTCTGATCGACTGGCATGAGGTCATGCTGCGCTGGGAACAATCGCAATTCAGGACGACGGAAGAAGACCTCTGCGCTGTTCCTGCATGAACGCGCTGACCTTTCGTCAGGAAATGCAGGTACTCGAAGAGTCGGATTTCCCCTGTCCTGTCCACCCGTTGCATCACGCGAATAACGAACCCAAGCGGGTCTTGCTGGTCTCCGTGTCCGCAGGTAATGGCCATGTGCGCGCCGCACAGGCTCTGGTAGCGCACGCATGGACAGATTTTCCGCAATTGCGTCTGCATCACATCGACATGATGCAAATCGTGCCGACGATGTTTCGTAAGCTGTACAGCGATTTGTACCTGAAAATCGCCAGCGGCATGCCTGAGGTTTGGGGATGGCTGTATCGAAAAACCGATTGCGAACCCAACGGCAGTCTGAGCGGACGTCTGCGACGTGTGATCCAGCGACTGTGCTCCCGGCGTCTGTTCGATGAGATACATCGATTTCAACCCGATGTCGTCGTCTGCACTCATTTTCTGCCTGCGGAAGTACTGGCCACTGCGGTCAGAGCACACCGGCTGCACTGTCAAATCTGGGTGCAGGTGACCGACTTCGATCTTCATCAGATGTGGCTGCATCCCGGCGTCAGTGGCTATTTCGTCGCCAATGAAGAACTGGCCTTCCGGCTGGAAAGTCAGGGCGTCGCCCGGGACGCGATTGTCGTGACCGGCATTCCTGTCATGCCGGGTTTCACCACGCGTCCGACGAGAACGGTGGCCGCGGCGCGATTGCAGCTCAATCCGACACAGTTCACCGTCTTGTTGATGGGTGGTGGCGCAGGGATGGGCATGGACCCCGCCTGGATTGAGGGATTGCTCAAGGGTCATCCGACATTACAGATCGTGGTCATGACGGGCAGGAATGGGGTGCTGCGCGAAGCCCTGAGCCGTCTTCAGCGCGACTATCCGGAACGGCTGCGGCCGGTCGGCTTTACCGATGATGTCGCCGGTCTGATGATGGCGGCCGATCTGGCCATCACCAAACCCGGCGGATTGAGTACCTCGGAATGTCTGGTGTGCGGCTTGCCGATGCTGCTGGTGAATCCGATTCCGGGGCAAGAAGAACGCAATGCCGCTTTTTTACTTCAGGAAGGTGTGGCGGTACGTGCGGATGATCCGTTGACGCTGCAGTTCCGCCTGCAAAAATTGATTGCCGATCCCGATCGTCTGACCTCGATGCGTCAGCGCGCACTCGCCCTGGGCAAACCCGGAGCGGCGCATGAAGTGCTGGAGCGTTTCGCATGAGCATGACCTCTTTTCTGTTGACCCTTCTTTTTGTAATGACGCTGGGATTTTTTTTCGCCAAGCTGGAGATCGCGATTGAGGGGGACTCAGGCTGGGCTGCCAATCTGCCTACCTGGCGCATCGAGCATCACTGGTTACTGGATCTGCTCTGGGGTGGTCGGGCGATGACGGGAGATCACGCCTGGGCGTTTTCGCTGATTGCGCTTTTCTTTCATTTTCCGCTGATTTTCAGCGGTGCCTACAGCTGGGCACTGGAGCAGCGAGTGCTCGGCTCTCTGATGCTGTTCTGGGTGACGGAAGATTTTTTATGGTTTGTTCTGAACCCGGCGTTCGGCTTTCGCCGCTTTGCCAAAACCCATGCTGGATGGCACCGGCACTGGGTCGCAGGTGCACCTGTGGAGTACTGGATATTCTCCCCGCTGGGATTGTTTTTGCTCTGGAATTCATATCAATGAAAACAAAGCGGGAATGCCGGCATGAGCGGCGAATACGGTTGGTGCTCGAGATCAGTACTGCCACGGCTGGCAGTGAATGTCAGTCGATAAAAAATTCTGGCGTGAGTACCGCCTTCAGAAAAATCTCGTTACCCTCTTCCCGCTCACGGCTGGCAATCCACCAGGCATTGGCTTTTCTCACCGTCCAGCTCTGCTCCACTCCGGTCAGCAGCAAAGAAGCGAGCTCGCCCAGCCAGGGCTGATGCCCGATCACCATGACCGGGTGGCGGCCTGATGGCCAGCCGGCAGCGGCAAGAACTTCTGCTGCGGTCGCTTCAGGTCCGATCGCTTCAACGATTTTGTATTTGCGTCCCAACGCATCCGCTGTTTGCTGCGTGCGCATCGTGGGGCTGCAGAGGATGCGACAACCACTGGGCAATGTGCGATCCAGCCAGGCGCCCATACGCGCTGCCTGCTTGCGCCCTTGCGCTGTCAGTTCACGCCCTTCGTCGGGCTCACCGACTTCTGCCTGCGCATGTCGCCAGAGAATGATGTCCATTACCTTCCCAGTGTCTGCATCAGAAATTCCTGTGCGCTGAAACCGGCCTGATCCGATCGCGGGCGCCGGCGTTGATACACGCCCTCGCCATCCAGCTCCCAGGAGTTTAAATTATCTTTCAGATACGGCAGCAGGCCCTCCTGCATCACACGCTTTTTCAGGCCCTTGTCGAGGACGGGAAAAGCCACCTCAATGCGCCGAAACAGGTTACGGTTCATCCAGTCTGCGCTGGCGAGATACAGATCATCAGCGCCATCATTATGGAAGCAAAAGACACGACTGTGCTCCAGGAATCTGCCGACAATGGATCGCACACGGATATGCTCGGATAAACCCGCAACACCCGGACGGAGCACGCAGGCACCTCGCACGATCAGATCGATTTTGACACCGGCGGCCGAGGCTTCATAGAGCGCCTGAATGATGGAGGCATCCTGCAATGCATTCATCTTGGCGATGATACGGGCGCTGCGTCCCTCGCTGGCGATCTGCGCCTCTTTGTGAATCGCCTTGATTAATTCTTTGTTCAGATCAAAAGGCGCCACCCATAAATGGCTCAGGCGTTTCGGACGGGTCAGGCTGGTGAGGTTGATAAAAACTTCATTCACATCGCGTGCCATCGCCTGATTGGCCGTCAGCAAACCAAAGTCCGTATAGAACTTGGTGGTGGTCGGATGATAGTTACCGGTGCCCAAGTGCGCATACAAGCGCAGTTTGCCTTCTTCACGTCGAATCACCATGGCCATCTTGGCGTGCGTCTTGAGTCCGACCACGCCATACACCACTTGCGCGCCCACTTTCTCCAGCTTGTCAGCCCAGTTGATGTTGGCTTCTTCATCAAAGCGCGCCATGAGTTCCACAATCACCGTGACTTCTTTACCATTGCGCGCCGCCATGATCAGCGCCTCCATTAATTCGGAGTTCATGCCCGTGCGGTAAATTGTCTGCTTGATCGCGACGACTGCCGGATCTTCGGCTGCCGTGCGAATGAACTCGATCACGGGCTGAAACGACTGGAAGGGATGGTGCAATAAGATATCTTGCTCGGCAATCAGCGCAAACAAATCCTGATTGTCGACCAGGGGCACCGACAAGGCGGCCGAAAAAGGGGAAAAGCGCAGTGCGGGGCTGGAAGCATAATCGATCAGCTCATTGAGCCTGACCATGTTGACGGGTCCGTCGACACGGTAAAGAAATTCCGGCGAAATCATGAACTGATCCAGCAGAAAATCGGCCAGATGATCGGGGCAGTTTTGCGCCACCTCGAGACGCACAGCAAAACCGAAATGCCGGGTCTGCAATTCACCTTTCAATGCCTGACGCAGATTTTTGACTTCTTCCTCATCGACCCACAGGTCACTGTCACGCGTGACCCGAAATTGCGAGAATCCCATGACTTCACGTCCGGGAAACATGTCGGCGATATGCGCGTGTATCACGGACGACAACAGGCAGTAGGCACTCTCCTCACGCTTCCCCGCCAATGGGAGTTTGATAACCCGGTGCAGCACGCGCGGTGCTTTGATGATGGCAATTGAGGTGCCACGCCCGAAGGCATCTTTGCCACCCAGCTCGACGATGAAATTCAGACTCTTGTTGACGACCTGCGGAAAGGGATGCGCCGGATCCAGCATGATCGGCGTCAGCAGGGGACGCACTTCTTTCTCAAAAAAATCTTTGACCCAAGTCCTCTGTGCCTCATTGCGATCGACGTGCCGCAGCAGATGAATGCCTTCGACGGCCATCGCCGGCAAGATCTGTTCGTTCAGCACAGCGTACTGTCGCTTGACCAGTGCCATGCAGGCCTCTGTGACTTCGGCCAAATTGGGCAGTGAGACAGGATGAGCGATGCCATTCTCCTGACGATCACGCGCAATCAGACTGGCAATACGCACTTCGAAAAATTCGTCCAGGTTACTACTGACAATGCACAGATACTTCAGCCGCTCCAGCAATGGTATATCGGTATCCTCTGCCTGCGCCAGAACACGGCGGTTAAAAGCAAGCAGGGACAACTCCCGATTCAGGAAGGTATCGGTCAATGTTTCGGATGCTTTATCAACCATGGATTCCTTGCCTTCATGTGTGCCAGCGGCCAGCCTGACATGAATGGTTCAATTAAATCGCAGAGTCTAGGCAGACCGTATGACTATTTCATGACAAATATGTTTCTTAAATGAAACTTGTCTGTCATACACATGAAACAATGGACCGTTATAGTCCGTCCAGTTGTAATGTTTACCCCCATAAAGCGAGGAGTTTCCATGCGTAAGATGCAATTCATTAAAGGTGTGGCTGTAGCCGCAACTGGCCTGATGTTGACCCTGTCCGCGCACGCGGCAGATCTGACAGGCGCTGGCGCAACATTTCCGTACCCAATTTACGCCAAGTGGGCTGAAGCCTACAAAGCAGCGACCGGCATTGGCCTGAACTATCAGTCTATTGGTTCCGGCGGTGGTATCCGTCAAATCAAAGCCAAAACAGTGGACTTCGGCGCATCCGACATGCCGCTGAAATTGGACGAGCTGGAAAAAGAAGGTCTGATGCAGTTCCCGGCCATTATCGGTGGCGTGGTTCCCGTTGTAAATCTTGAAGGCGTGGCGCCGGGTCAGATGAAACTGACTTCAGAAGTTATCGCTAACATTCACCTCGCCAAGATCAAAAACTGGAACGATCCTGCAATCGCAGCGTTGAACCCCGATCTGAAACTGCCAGCACTGGCAATCACCGTGGTTCACCGCGCTGATGGTTCAGGCACGACTTTCCTGTGGACCGACTTCCTGTCCAAAACCAATGCTGATTTCAAAGCGGTCGTTGGTTCGGGTACCGCAGTGAAATGGCCAACCGGTGTGGGCGGCAAGGGTAATGAAGGCGTTGCAGCCAACGTTCAGCGCGTTAAAGGTGCCTTTGGTTACGTTGAGTACGCTTACGCAAAGAAGAACAAGATTGCACACGCACAGTTGAAAAACCGTGATGGCGAGTTTGTTCAGCCTGATGACGAAACATTCAAAGCCGCGGCTGCCAATGGCGACTGGGCTAATACACCTGGTATGGGCGTGATTCTGACCAACCAGCCTGGCAAGAACAGCTGGCCAGCTACAGGTGCATCGTTCATCATCATGCACAAGACTCAGCCGGAAGCACTGACGGGTCGTGCAGTTCTGAAGTTCTTTGATTGGGCCTACAAAAATGGCGCAACCATGGCTTCTGAGCTTGACTACGTTCCCATGCCTCCAGCAGCTGTCAAACTGATCAACGAAGCTTGGAAAGCCCAGCTCAAAGATCCCAACGGTAAGGCTATCTGGTAAGACTGAGTTTTAAACATCTCCAAGTGTTTTTAGCCCGCTTCGGCGGGCTTTTTTTATGGGCGCATTTTCAGAAGCACGCGTTTCATGCAGCCGCACCACGAATGAGAAACGACTGAGCGATACCGTGTCGCGGTTGTCACTCGATGCTTACGCAGCCGTAGGGGAAGGCAGTTCATGTTGTACGGGCAGGCTTAGCGTGATCAACCAGCAGGCCAGCAACATCAGCGCTGAACCAGCGAGGGCGTAAGACAGGCCGCCCCACTGATACAACACACCCGACAGCAGGGTGCCAAAAAAACGACCCAGGGCATTCGCTGCATAGTAAAACCCAACATCTTCTGCGGCTTTTTCCGAGCCGGCATAGGCCAGTATCAGATAAGAATGCACCGAGGAATTGACAGCAAACGCAAAACCAAACAAGGCCAGCCCACCCACCACGATCCATTGCAGGGGGTCCCACGCCATCCACACCGCGACAGCGAGCACGACGGGAATCAATGCCAGCAAGAGTGACCACACACGCGCTGCAGGTACCTCATG
>JBILCO010000012.1:0-15096 GCA_044353075.1 Burkholderiaceae bacterium | reverse complement strand
TCGTGCCTGCGCCGCTTGCCTGAGCCGCGATGGCATTGCGACGATCAATCTGTTTGGCGATCATCCGAGCTATCGTAAAAATCTGCAGGCGATATTGCCGGCTTTTGATGCGGTGATATCACTACCTGAAGTTCATGAGGGTAATGTGGTGGTCATCGCATTCAAGAACCTGCCCGCCCTGGATTTTGCGGATCTGTATGAGCGCGCGGCGGTGATCCGTGACATCACCCGCCTGCCCGCGCGCTCCTGGGTGAATGGCATCAAGTCCGCGGTGCAGGCAGGCTCGCCAGAAGATCACTGACGGTGGGCCAGCGCAGGTGCACACCGAGTTCGGCTTTCATGCGCTCATTTTGCAGGCGCCGCGATTCGGACATGAACGAGAGCAGCATCGGCGATACCTGCGTTGCCAGTTCTGAGCGCGGCAATCGTGGCGGATGAGGCAAACCGAAACGATCGGCCACGAGATCAAAATACGCGCCCATCTTCAGATCCGAGTCATCCACCGTGTGATACACGCGCTGCGGCGCGGCGCGAAAAATCGCCAGCGCGATGATCGCGGCGAGATCGTCGGCGTGAATATGATTGGTGTATACATCCTCGTCCGGCGTCAGTGCCGGCGTTTGCTGACGCAGCCGGTCAACCGGCAGGCGATCTGCCGCATAAATCCCGGGCACCCGGAGGATAGACAGCCGGCCCTGCATCCGCAACGCCCAGCGCCGCAGCACACGCTCGGCGTCGACCCGCCGCAAGGCCCGTGCATTGACCGGCGCGACCGAGCGCGTTTCATCGAACTGAGCACCGCCGCAATCCCCGTAAACACCGGTGGTGCTGATATAAACGACGTTGCCTTGTCGGGGTAAAATGGCGGCCAGATTGCGGGTGCGGCGGTCTTGTTTTCCATCCGAAGGCGGCGGCGCCAGATGCACGATGGTGTCGGCCAGCCCTTTCAGCCGGAACAGACTGTCGCGCTGATCGAGATTGGCAACAATCGGTGTCGCACCGGCTGCGCGCAATTCTGCGCAGCGGGCCGGCTGGCTGGTCACAGCGTAAATGTGAAAACGCGTGCGCAGCAAGGGCAACAGGCGCATGCCGACATCACCGCATCCGATGACCAGCAGGCGGGGTTTGCCCAGAATTTTCAAACCGTTGTTCTTCATTCGCGAGATTGTATGACGTTTCAGGTTAGCGTTTCTCCCAGTGGCCGGCAGTTTTCTTGTGATGCCGGCGAATCCATTCTGGCGGCTGCCATTCGCGCCGGCGTCGGGCTGCCCTATGGCTGCAAAAACGGCGCCTGCGGCAGCTGCAAGGGCAAACTGCTCTCCGGTGACGTGACGCTCGGCCCGCATCAGGAGCGTGCGCTGTCCGCTGCGGACCAAACCACCGGACACACCCTGTTTTGCTGCGCTGTGCCGCAGTCGGATGTAGCCATCGAAGCGCGCGAAGTGCTGGGCGTCGGTGATTTCCCGATCAAGAAAGTCCCGGTGCGCGTAGCCAAACTCGACCGGGTGACCGATGATGTGATGATCCTATCCCTGCAACTGCCTGCGACGGATCGCATGCAATACAAGGCCGGGCAGTACGTGGAGTTCATGCTCAAAGACGGCAAGCGACGCAGCTACAGTATGGCCAACGCACCGCATGCGGATGAATTGCTGACGCTGCACATCCGCCATATGCCGGGTGGGCTGTTCACCGATCACGTGTTCGGCCCTATGAAAGAGCGCGACATTCTGCGTTTCGAAGGGCCGATGGGCACTTTCTTCCTGCGCGAAGATTCCGACAAGCCTATCGTTCTGCTGGCCTCCGGTACCGGCTTTGCGCCAATCAAGGCCCTCGTCGAGCACTGGGCGCATCTGAAATCGGAACGACCCATTACGCTGTACTGGGGTGGCCGCCGTCCGAGTGATCTGTATATGAACGCCCTCTGTGAAAGCTGGGCAGCCGATCTGCCGAATTTCCGCTACATCCCCGTGATCTCCGACGGACTGCCAGAAGATGCATGGACAGGCCGCACTGGCTTTGTGCATCAGGCAGTGATGTCGGATTTTCCAGATCTGTCAGCGCATCAGGTCTATGCCTGCGGCGCACCTGTGATGGTCGATGCTGCACAACGCGACTTCGTCGCGCAATGCCAATTACCGGAAGATGCCTTCTTCGCCGACTCATTTACTTCTGAAGCCGATCTGGCTACCGCCTGAACCATGAACAAACCAGTCGACCTGCACGTGGACCAGTACAACACCAACGCACTGCTATACATCACCAATCGCCCGCCACTGGTCTTTACTGAAGGTCAGGGTATGTGGCTGACGGATCATCACGGCAAGCGCTATCTCGACTGGTTGCAGGGCTGGGCGGTGAACTGTTTGGGTCACTCACCGCAGTGCATTCAGGATGCGTTGGTTACTCAGGCGAAAAAAGTCATCAATCCTTCCCCCGCGTTTTATAACGAGCCATCGATACAGCTGGCCACGATGCTGACCCAGCATTCGTGTTTCGACAAAGTTTTCTTTGCCAACAGCGGCGCAGAAGCCAACGAAGGCGCAATCAAGCTGGCGCGCAAATGGGGCAAGCTGAATAAAAATGCTGCCGGCGAAAACCGCTACGAAATCATCACCTTCAATCACAGTTTTCATGGCCGTACGCTGGCGACCATGTCAGCCTCCGGCAAAGCGGGCTGGGACAGCATGTTCGCGCCTCAGGTGCCCGGCTTTCCGAAAGCCGAGCTGAATGATCTGGCGAGCGTCGAAGCACTGATCACGGATAAAACGATTGCCGTGATGCTAGAGCCGGTGCAGGGCGAAGGTGGCGTCATCCCGGCCACCCGAGAATTCATGCAAGGTCTGCGCGCGCTCACACGCAAGCATGGGATTTTGCTGATCGTTGATGAGGTACAGGCCGGCATGGGGCGCACCGGTAAATTATTCGCGTATCAGCTGTCCGACATCGAACCCGACATCATGACACTCGGCAAAGGTATCGGCGGCGGCGTGCCGTTGGCTGCTTTGCTATGCACTGAAGCCTGCGCCGTGTTCGAGCCCGGCGATCAGGGCGGCACTTACAACGGCAATCCGCTGATGACGGCGGTCGGCGTGGCGGTGCTGGAAGAACTACTGAAACCCGGTTTCCTGCAATCGGTGCATGATAAGGGCGCGTATCTGAGAGAAGGCTTGCTACGTCTGAGCGAGAAACACAGTCTAGAGGGAGAGCGCGGCGAAGGACTGCTGCGTGCGCTGAAGCTGGGCTCACCGATCGGCGGCAAGATTGTGGAGATTGCGCGAGATCTTGAACCACAGGGGCTGCTGCTGAATTCACCACGGCCTGATCTGTTGCGTTTTATGCCAGCATTGAATATCACTTTGGCAGAGATTGATTTGATGCTGGAGATGCTCAGTGGCGTGATCACAACGGCGAAAAACTGAGCGGCATCAACGCGTATCACCTGTCAGTCATCTTCCAAGGTAACCGTTCAAGTTTGACCTGAAATCTTCGGTTGTTCAATTGTTCGCATCCGTTCCAACACTGCTCGATCCTTGCACGCGAACGTGATGTTAAGATTCTGATTTGATTTTTTTGCGTTATTGACCAGTTTACGGGCAATAGCTATCTGGGCTCTTAGGCCATTATCCGTATAGGAATAATTTCGTTTTTCACTTTTTTCGATACAGTAGTCAGGGATTATTTCCACCACCACCGCACCTTGCTTGCCCTTGATACTTTCTTCTAAAAGTCTCGATAAATCCTGAGGATCAAGCGTTGCTTGATTAGCACCAACAGCCGGCAACTCCACATCGGTTACACAAGCCCAAGTCGATGCTAACAAGTTGACTGAAACATCGGCATTCACGTTCGATTGCACAGACTTTTCCCTTGCGCCAAATTCTTGCTGTTTATTTTTCCAAACGAAATCACTTAAGATTTTTTTTAGAGATGAGTGCGCTGGATATTGGCTTAACTCCGTAATTTCGGTCGAAGTAAGTAATACAGCATGATCACATTTAATTTTCGCCGGGTCAGCCTCAAGTAGATGTATGCCATTGCCTTTACGAATTGATGCAATCGTCCCTCCCTGCAACGGAATAGGCCTGGCACCTCTTAGTACAGGTTGATAATCACATTTCAGCGCATAACCTGTCACACCAAAATTATGGTCAACCCTATCCTGAATGTTTTGCAATAACTGTTCGGAGTGCTGCGCATTGTTGACTAATGGTTTGAGCGCCTCAAAAACTGCCTCACGCGATTTTTTTGCTAGCGAACGATTCCAAGGAAGACTTTCCTTGAGAAATTCGCCGAAGTTACGCTCCCGGAAAACTACCTTTACTAAGCCATTGGTATCTTTATAAATTTCATCAACTCGAATTTCACCCAGACGCTCCAAATTTCTCACAACAGCTTCGTATTTCATTTGCGAATCAACAGTGACGGTCTGCATCATTTTACTTACCAAAAATTCGTGGCATTCATTACAGCGGCGAATAAAAAAATAGCCTATTTTTATCGAGCGGCGATTTTCGTCTCAAAGCTGAAACTAAAGTTTCCTCATGACTTCAATCCCCACAAGATCTTGCATCTCCAAATGAAAATCTCCATTGCCCGTGACAAGAGCTTCCCGGATATTCTGATAGCGACTGTCAGAAATATCGATATTGATATTTTTACAGGCATTTAAAATAAGATTAGCGAGCGGCCTTGCTTCGTCCGCCTTCATGTCGTCTGACATGACCAGTCGTTTCAACCGATCTTGCGGGCTGGATTTTTTTACATAGACTACTTCCTGTCCGTTTTCCATCGTGTGATATTGCGAGGGCGGGGCACGAAATCCGCCCAGCTTATTCATTTCCTGCTGAATGTCTGCGAGACTCATCCCCTCAGTGAGCCTTGCCATACGTGCTGAACCCATACACTCTCCGTCGATAGACTGTTCCAAGAAAACATTCATGGGTGAGATGAATCTTCAGGAACTGACGTAATGTTCCGGGTTCCTGTAACAACAGAAACTAGTACGTCCAGAAAGCAAAACGGCCTGCAATCGCAGGCCGTTGATGGGAAAGGCACAGTCCCGCTATTTTTTCGGTATGTACAGATCCGTAATACTCCCCAACCCCATCTCCGCCGCAAACATCGGCGTCTCGGACAAGGTCGGGTGCGCATGAATCGTGAGCGCCAGATCTTCCAGATCCGCCCCCATTTCCATTGCCAGTACGGTCTCGGCCAGCAGTTCACCGGCATTCACGCCAACGATGCCAGCGCCGATGATGCGTTTGGTGGTCGGGTCCCACAAGAGTTTGGTCAAACCATCTTCACGCCCCATCGCCAGTGCACGGCCGGAGGCAGCCCACGGGAAACTAGCTTTCTCGAACGGGATGCCTTTGGCTTTGGCTTCGGTTTCGGTGACGCCCATCCATGCGATTTCCGGATCGGTGTACGCGACGGAGGGAATGGTCATCGCATCAAATGCAACCTTGTGGCCGGCGATGACTTCGGCGGCGACTTTGGCTTCGTTGGTGGCTTTGTGTGCCAGCATCGGGTCACCACAGATATCGCCGATGGCGAAGATGTGCGGTACGTTGGTGCGCTGCTGCTTGTCTGCCGGAATGAAGCCGCGCTCAGTCACAATAACACCGGCTTTTTCGGCAGCGATGTCTTTTCCGTTCGGACGACGACCCACTGCCAGCAACACCATGTCATACAACTGCGGTTCTTTCGGGGCGGCGTCACCTTCGAAGGTCGCGAGCAAGCCGTTAGCGCGGGCTTCGAGCTTCGTGACTTTGGTCTTGAGCATGACAGCTTCGTAGCGCTTCTCAATGCGCTTCTGCAGGGGCTTGACGATGTCGCGGTCTGCCGCGGGGATCAGCCCATCGGCAAATTCCACCACACTGACTTTGGCACCCAGCGCGTCATACACGCAGGCCATCTCCAGCCCGATGATGCCACCGCCAATGACCAGCATGCGCTTGGGGATCTGGCGAAGCTCGAGTGCGCCGGTGGAATCAATCAGGCGCGGATCATCGTAGGGAAATCCGGGAATTTTTACAACGGAAGAGCCAGCGGCAATGATCGCGCTCTTGAAGGCGATGGTCTTGCTGCCTTCCGCAGTGTCAACCAACAGGGTATTGGATGAAGCAAAAACACCTTTACCCGTGATGACCTGAACCTTGCGGGCCTTCGCCAGACCGGACAAACCCCCGGTGAGTTTTTTGATGATGCTTTCTTTCCAGCCGCGCAGTTTGGGCAGATCGATCTGCGGCTGCGACAGATTCACACCAAAGTGCGACATCTCTTCGGCTTCGGTAATGACTTTGGCGGCATGCAGCAAGGCCTTGGAGGGAATGCAGCCGACGTTCAGACAGACACCGCCGAGTGATGCATAGCGTTCTATCAGTACGACTTTCTGCCCCAGATCGGCCGCTCGGAAGGCGGCTGTGTATCCACCAGGGCCGGCACCCAGAACCAGGGTGTCGCATTCGATATCGGCCTTGCCATTGAAACTGGCAGCGACCGGAGCCGGAATTGCTGATGGCGTTGCTGATGGCGTTGCTGCAGGTGCCGCTGGGCTTGCCGCTGCAGGCGACTGCACCGATGCAGACACTGGCGCATTGGCGGCCGATGGTGCTGCCGGTGCTGCGCCTGCTGCTGCTTCGATGATTTCAAGCGTCAGGATCAGCGAGCCTTCAGCGATCTTGTCACCGATGTTGACTTTCAGTTCTTTGACAACACCGCTGTGGCTGCTGGGAATTTCCATGCTGGCTTTGTCGGACTCCACCGTGATCAGCGATTGCTCGGGCTTGATCGTGTCGCCGGGTTTGACCAGCAGTTCAATGACTTCGACTTCTTTAAAGTCGCCGATATCGGGAACGTGAATTTCTATCGTGCTCATGTCTGTGCTCCGTTATTTTTGCAAGGCGAAACTGATCACCCGACAGGGCAGCGCCGAACTCTTGTCGAACTCCGCACCTGCTGATACGCCCAGTTCGGCGATTTCTTTTGCTGATCCCAGCGATTCGTAGGCGGCATACATCGCGCCCAGCGCAAAGGTCTTGCCGGTCCCGATCGCCCAGAAGCGATCGAAGCTGAAAACTTCGCGATAAGAGTACACGCCGAAAATGCCATGCGGGTTAGCGATCAGTGCAGTGATCTGTGAAGATTCATAGGGATCATCTTCTTCCTCTTTTGTGTTGAGGAAGTATTTTTCCTTCAGTATCTGATGAACGCGAGTGAAGGTTTCAAAGACCTGTTCGCGCGTCGATAACTGGCATTCCTCACCCATGTCCGTCAGCAGCTTTTTCATCACCGGGAAATGGGCCGTTGTGCCTGCCAGCGATACAAATGATTGTCCGATCGGGAAGATCTTGTCGTTCAACTCGTAGGCTTGCGAGAGCCGGGTATCGCCAAACGTCACCAGAGAGTCCGCGGCAATCGCAATTTCGTCATTTTTTTTGACGACAACGCAGGTAGTCATCGTTGCGGCTTACAGCAAAGTTTTTCGCATATCCGCCAGCACTTCGCCGAGATACACGATGAAACGCGCGCCCATGGCACCATCAATAACGCGATGATCGTAGGACAAGGACAGCGGCATGATCAGTCGCGGCACAAACTGCTTGCCATCCCAGACGGGCTGAATCGCTGACTTCGACAAGCCAAGGATCGCAACTTCCGGCGCATTAATGATGGGCGTGAATTTGGTGCCACCAATACCGCCGAGCGATGAAATCGTGAAGCTTGCGCCCTGCATATCGGCCGGTTTGAGTTTGCCTTCACGTGCCTGTGCGGAGAGCTCGCCCATTTCTCTGGCAATTTCGGCGACGCCTTTTTTATCCGCGTTTTTCACCACGGGTACGACCAGACCGTTTGGCGTGTCAGCAGCAAAACCAATGTGATAGTAGTGCTTGAGAATCAAGTTTTCACCGGCGGCGTCGAGTGACGCATTAAAGGCCGGGAATTTTTTCAGGGCAGAGACGCTGGCTTTGATCACGAAAGCCAGCATGGTGAGCTTGACACCCGATTTAGCCAGCGAGTCATTGGCGCTCTTGCGGAATTCTTCCAGCTCGGTGATATCGGCATCATCGAACTGCGTTACATGCGGCATCATCACCCAGTTGCGATGCAAATTGGGACCGCTGATTTTCTTGATACGGGAGAGCGGTTGCAATTCGGTGTCGCCGAATTTCGAGAAATCCAGCGACGGCCAGGGCAGCAGGGACATGCCCATGCCAGCACCCGCAGCGGCCGGAGCAGCACCGCCACCTGCCATCACGCCTTTGACGAAGCCTTGTACGTCTTCCAGCAAGATCCTGCTCTTGGGACCAGTCCCCTGCACACGGGATAACTCAACCCCCAGTTCGCGGGCAAACTTGCGCACCGATGGTGAAGCATGCGATTTCTGACCATTGCTGTTTTGAGGTGCCGCGGAGGGGGACATGGCTACCGGCACGGGCGCTGCTTTGCTGGCGGTTGTTTGTGGTGCCGGTGCTGGAGGCACTGCGGATGCCGGGACTGCTGCCGCGGGCGCTGCCGGAGCGCTGGCGATTTCGGCACTCGCTTCCAGTATCAGGACCAGCGAACCTTCGGCAACCTTGTCGCCGATTTTCACTTTCAATTCTTTAACGACGCCGCCCTGGCTGCTGGGAATCTCCATGCTGGCTTTGTCAGATTCAACCGTAATCAGCGACTGCTCAGCTTTGACCGTATCGCCCGGTTTAACAAGCAACTCGATCACTTCAACTTCTTTGAAGTCGCCGATGTCAGGCACTTTGATTTCTACTTGACTCATGTTGTTGCTCCGTTTTTCCTATTTTTTGTAAACAGTCGCTATGACGGCTGCTGAATTGTTGGCACCTTAAAGGGATGATGCAGCGTCTTGCGTTTCTTCGATCATCAGAAATACCGCGCCCGGACAGATCCGGTCGCGTAGTTTTACCTTTACCTCACGAACGATACCGTTGTATTCGCTCGGTACTTCAACCAGAAAATCGGGCCCTTCGAGCGTTACCAGTGACTGTCCGCGCTGCACCTCGTCACCCACTCTTACCATCAACTCGATGACCTTCAATGATAAAAGATGGCGAAGCTCACCCATCTCAGGCACGGTCGCGGGCAGGAGTTTACCCACCACAGGATCGTCCGCTTGTGCTTCCCTCAGGATCACGACCAAAGATCCTTCATGCAGCTTGTTACCGGTGTCCACCCTGACTTCGTGCACGATACCGGCACGCGGACTGGGCAATTGCAGCGTCGCCATGTCCGTCTCAACCGTAATGAGTGGCTGCTCAAAGGCCACCGGCTGATTTACCCGAACCAACACTTCGGTGACGACAATTGCGCCGACATCGCCCATCTCCGGCATTTTTATTTCAAACAACCGCATATGTCCCCCTGCTTATTTTTATGACGCGGTCACTCCGGTGGCGAAAATTTTCAGGCAGGTTTTTCGTTCAATGCCACCGGGTTTCGAAAGAAATTCAGAACATCACTTCAGTGCCAGCACGTTACAAAGTGACTGGATTGGGTTTGTTGGGATCCAGTCCGTATTTTTCGATCGCTTTTGCCACGATCGATGCATCAATACCGCCAATATCAGCCAACGACTTCAGTGCAGCAATCGTGACAAAGTAACGATTTACCTCAAAGAACTCACGCAGTTTAGCGCGGGTATCGGAACGACCAAAACCGTCGGTACCCAGCACTTTATACGTGCGGCCAGCAGGCATGAACGCACGAATCTGCTCAGCATAGGTACGCATGTAGTCGGTGGCGGCAATGATGGGGCCTTCGCTACCCTGCAGAGATTGCGTAACAAACGGTACCCGTGATTTTTTCGCAGTGGGGTTAAGCAGGTTCCAGCGCTCAGCGTCCTGACCGTCACGCGCCAAGAGCGTGAAAGACGGTGCCGACCAGATATCGGCAGCCACGCCCCAGTCTTTTTCCAGCAACTCGGCGGCGGCAATCACTTCGCGCAAGATAGTGCCTGAACCCATGAGCTGTACGCGCTGCTTGGCTTTTTTCACCGTTGATGGCTGCAGCAAATACATGCCTTTCAGGATGCCTTCTTCCTGGCCGGGCTGGATACCCGGATGGCTGTAGTTTTCATTCATCAGGGTGATGTAATAGAACACATCTTCCTGCTTTTCGATCATTCGCTTCAAACCATCGTGCATGATGACGGCGACTTCATGTGCGAAGGTCGGATCGTAGGGCATGCAGTTCGGAATGGTGGAGGCCATCACATGGCTGTGACCATCTTCATGCTGCAAACCTTCGCCATTGAGCGTGGTACGTCCTGAGGTACCGCCCAGCAGAAAGCCGCGCGCGCGCATGTCGCCGGCAGCCCAGGCCAGATCGCCGATACGCTGCATACCAAACATCGAATAAAAAATATAAAACGGGATCATCGCCCGGTTATTGGTCGAGTACGAGGTGGCAGCGGCTATCCAGGAACTCATCGCACCGGCTTCGTTGATACCTTCTTGCAGAATCTGTCCGGCCTTGTCTTCACGGTAGTAGCTGACCTGATCCTTGTCGACCGGCTCATAGAGCTGACCCTGTTGATTAAAGATACCGATCTGGCGGAAAAAACCTTCCATACCGAAGGTGCGCGCCTCATCGACCAGAATCGGTACCACGCGCGGACCCAGACTGGCGTCACGCAACAAGACCGTCAGGAAGCGTACATACGCCTGAGTGGTGGAGATCTCGCGTCCTTCGGCGGTCGGGTCGAGCATCGCCTGAAAGGCGGCAAGTTCCGGCACCGGCAGATTGTCTTCAGATTTGCGACGACGCTGGGGCAGATAACCGCCGAGCTGCTTACGCCGCTCGTGCAGGTATTGCATCTCGGGTGCATCGTCGGAAGGTTTGTAAAACGGCACATCATGCAGCTGATCGTCAGGAATCGGAATGCCGAAACGATCACGCATTTCGCGAATGGCGACATCATCAAGCTTCTTGGTCTGGTGTGCGGTATTACGCGCCTCGCCGGATTTGCCCATGCCATAACCTTTGACGGTCTTGACCAGCAGAACGGTGGGCTGACCTTTGTGCTCCTGGGCGTCTTTGTAAGCCGCATAAATCTTGTGTGGATCATGGCCGCCGCGAAGCAAGCGCCAGATATCGTCGTCCGACATATTGGCGACTAATTCCAATGCCTTGGGATCCTTGCCGAAGAAATGCTTGCGCACATAGGCGCCATCCTTGGCCTTATAGTTCTGATACTCGCCGTCGACGGTTTCCATCATGATTCTCTGGAGTACGCCCTCTTTGTCACGCGCGAGCAGCTCATCCCAGTTACCGCCCCAAATAACCTTGACGACATTCCAGCCGGCGCCGCGGAAATCGGCTTCGAGTTCCTGAATGATTTTTCCGTTGCCGCGCACCGGGCCATCGAGACGCTGCAGGTTGCAGTTGATGACGAAGACGAGGTTGTCGAGCATTTCGCGGCCGGCCATGCCGATCGCGCCCATCGATTCCGGCTCATCCATCTCGCCGTCGCCACAGAAAGCCCAGACCTTGCGGTTGGCGGTATCGGCGATCTGCCGTGCATGCAGATACTTTAGAAAACGTGCTTGGTAAATCGCCATCAGCGGGCCGAGACCCATGGATACCGTTGGAAATTGCCAGAAGTCCGGCATCAGCTTCGGATGCGGATATGAGGACAAACCCTTGCCGTCGACTTCGCGGCGGAAATTGAGCATCTGATCTTCGCTGATACGCCCTTCCAAATAAGCGCGGGCGTAAATGCCGGGCGATGAATGTCCCTGGATGTACAGCAGATCGCCGCCATGATGCTCGGTCGGCGCATGCCAGAAATGATTGAAACCGATGCCCAGCATATTGGCTAGCGAAGCAAAGCTGGAAATGTGGCCACCCAGATCGCCATCGGCGCGGTTCGCCTTGACCACCATGGCCATCGCATTCCAGCGCATGTAAGAGCGCAGACGCTCCTCATATTCCAGATTACCCGGGCAGTGCTCGCCGAGATGGGCGGGGATGGTGTTGACGTAAGCAGTATTGCTGGAGAACGGAATGTGCGCACCGCGGCGGCGGGCCAGATCGACCATGCGCTCAAGCAGATAATGCGCGCGCTCCGGACCTTCGTGATCGAGAACGGCTTCAAGGGCATCAAGCCATTCCTGGGTTTCCATCACATCAGGATCATTGGCGGCCTGCGCCAGAATAGTGTCGATTTGCGCTGCCATCAGGAAGTCTCCTTCATTGTGTGGGGGGCGGTCTGCGTTGGACGGCCCGGGTCGCCTACAGCGGATTTTGTACGCCTTTGCGTCAGAAAGGAAGTTTATCAGCACTTCCTAAATTTTCAAAATACGGTATTTGATTTCATAATGCGGTATATTCTTGCGAGAAAACCAGTGAGGGGCACACTGTAGCGTCTGCCGGACCACTGCTGCCGCGGGAACACAAAGCCTTTGCCCGGCATCAAAGCGAGGCCGCCTTATAATCGCGGTTTCCCCCTTTTTCCCAGAGAAGCTCTATGTCCGCAAAAATCATTGATGGCAACCTCCTGTCAAAACAGATTCGGGCCGAAGTCGCCAAACGCGCTGCCTCCCTCACTGCCCGGGGCCATCAGCCCGGACTTGCAGTGATTCTTGTGGGTGACAGCCAGGCGTCTCAGGTCTATGTGCGCAACAAGATCAAGGCCTGCGAAGAAAACGGTATTCACTCAGTATTTGAAAAATACGAAGCCAGCATGACCGAAGCCGAGCTGCTGGCCCGGGTGGAGGCACTCAATAATGATCCGAAAATTCACGGCATTCTGGTACAGCTGCCCCTGCCCGCACATATTGACTCTCACAAGGTGATCGAAGCGATCGCTGCAGAAAAAGACGTCGATGGCTTCCACATCAGCAATGCCGGTCTACTGATGACGGGTCAGCCGCTGTTTCGCCCCTGCACGCCTTACGGCGTGATGAAAATGCTGGAGTCGATCGACTACCCGGTGCGCGGCGCGCATGCCGTCGTGGTGGGTGCTTCCAATATTGTCGGCAAACCGCAGGCCATGCTGCTCTTGCAAGCCGGCGCGACCGTCACCATCTGCAATTCCAAGACCCGTGACCTCGGTCATCACACACGCGATGCCGATATTCTGGTGGTCGCCACGGGCAAGCGCAACATTGTGACCGGAGACATGATCAAACCGGGTGCGGTCGTCATTGATGTCGGCATGAACCGAGATGACGCCGGCAAACTGTGTGGTGACGTTGACTATGCCGGTGCCTGTGAAGTTGCGGGCTGGGTAACGCCTGTCCCCGGCGGCGTGGGTCCGATGACCATCACCATGCTGCTGGTGAATACGCTGGAAGCTGCTGAACGTAACTAATTTTTCTGAGAGCTATGACCACCAACGCGCTACTTGATTTTTCCGACCTGCCCCGTTTCGACATTTTCAGCCCGGCCGATGTCACGCCCGCGATCACCCGACTGCTGGAAGATGCCCGAGCGCTGGTCGACCAGCTCGAAACCCCGGATGCGAGCGCGGACTGGGACAATTTCGTCGAGCCGCTGGAGCGCGTCACCGAACGACTGGGACGCGCCTGGGGCGTGGTTGGTCATCTCAACGCCGTGGTCGATACACCGGAGTTGCGCGCTACCTACAATGAGAACCAACCCCGAGTGACCGAGTTCTGGACAGAGCTTGGCCAGAACCTGAAGCTGTTCGATAAATACAAAGCACTGCAAGCAAGTACTGGTTATCACGCACTGTCCCCGGCGCGGCGCAAGATCATCGATAACGCCATCCGTGATTTCCGTCTGGGTGGTGCGGAACTGCCTGACGCGCAAAAGAAACGCTTCGCAGAAATTCAGGAGCAGCAAGCGAAGCTGTCCACCCGCTTCTCCGAAAACGTGCTTGATGCGACCAATGCGTATGAGCTGCTGGTGGATAACGAAGCACGACTGGCGGGTCTGCCGGACGATGTGAAACAGGCCGCACGCGCCAACGCTGAAAAAGAAAGCAAGTCGGGCTGGCGCTTTACCCTGCATTTCCCGTCTTATTTCCCGATTTTGCAATACGCGGATGACCGCGCATTACGTGAAACCATTTATCGCGCCAACGCCACCAAAGCATCCGAACTGGGGGAAAATCCTGACTGGGATAACACGCAAAATATTACGGACATCCTGAAGTTGCGTGATGAAGAAGCCAAGATACTCGGCTACAAAAATTTTGCGGAAGTCTCGCTGGTGCCGAAAATGGCCACCTCACCCGAACAGGTGATCGGCTTTCTGGAAGACCTCGCTGCCCGCGCACGGATTTTTGCTGAAAACGATCTAGCCGAGTTACGCGAGTTTGCGCGTACCGAACTCGGTATCGAACAACTGCAGGCCTGGGATATGACGTATGCCTCGGAAAAACTGCGTGAAAAGCGTTACGCGTTTTCCGAGCAAGAAGTGAAGCTGTACTTCCCCGAAGACAAAGTCGTCGGCGGACTCTTCCGTCTGATACAAACCATGTTTGGTGTCGATATCTCGCCCGATCACAGCCCGGTCTGGCATACCGATGTGAAGTTCTTCCGAATTGAAAAGAAAGGCCACCTGATCGGTCAGTTCTATCTGGACTTGTATGCACGCTCAGGCAAGCGTGGTGGCGCCTGGATGGATGATGCGCGCGGCCGAAAAAATCTCTCGGGCGACGTGCAGACACCCATTGCTTACCTGACCTGCAATTTCACCGAACCCGCCGTCATTGATGGCGTCAAAAAGCCAGCTTATTTCACGCATGATGAAGTGATCACGCTGTTCCATGAATTTGGCCATGGCCTGCATCACATGCTGACTGCCGTCGATGAACTGGGCGTCTCGGGTATTTCCGGCGTTGAATGGGATGCAGTCGAGCTGCCTTCGCAATTCATGGAAAATTTTTGCTGGGAATGGGATGTGCTCCAGCACATGACGGCGCATGCAGAAACCGGCATACCTTTGCCCCGGGCGCTCTACGACAAGATGATCGCCGCGAAAAATTATCACGCTGGTCTGCAAATGCTGCGTCAGGTGGAGTTCTCGCTGTTCGATATGCGCCTGCACCATGATTACGACCCGAACGGCAAACAGTCGGTCGCTGACCTGCTGGCGGATGTCCGGCACAAA
>JBILCO010000200.1:0-4578 GCA_044353075.1 Burkholderiaceae bacterium | reverse complement strand
AGCAGATCAACATGATCATGCTTTTGCGGTGGATGACCGGACTGCAGCATGCGCAGATGCCCCGACATGCCCAGATGAATGATCAGCGTTCCATGCTGAAAATGAATCAGCAGATATTTGCCGCGCCGGCCGGTGCCGGTGATGCGTTTGTTCTTGAGCTGGCGCTCCAGGTCGTGCGGAAACGGCCAACGCAATCCGCTGCGTCGCAAGACGACGCCGGTCACCTCGTGATTCTCAAGGAAGGGTGCAATACCGCGGCGGGTGACTTCGACTTCAGGTAATTCGGGCATCAGATTGTGTTGCTCTTTTAGTCGGACTCAGCCGGTCCGGTGATCTTCGCGGGGATTATCAAATACAAAGTTTCAGACGGACGCGGCGATTTTTACTTTCGTCGTAAAATCAACGTACCCATCAGGCCTTCGCCGGCAAACCCACAGGATCGTGCCTTGAAAAATTTCGCTGTCATTCTAACGCTCTCGGCATTGCTTGCCTCCGCCGGCACCGCGCAGGCGGCGCCTGAGGCACCTTCCAATGCCGAGGGCTTGCCACTGATCCCGCTGACCGAGGAACTGATGCTCAAGTATCTGTCGGCCGAACTGGCTTTTCAGCGCGGACAAGGGCTCGGCGCGCACCTGGCATTGATGACGCTGGCCCGATCCACCGGTGACCCGCGGCTGGCGCGACGCGCGACTGAAATGGCCATTGCGGCGAATAGCGCAGCCGAGGCCTTCAAAGGCGCCAAACTGTGGCGTGAGCTGGCCCCGCGCTCGGATGAGGCGTTTCAGGTTTTACTGAGCCTGCAGATTTCCAACAACCGACCAGAGGAAGCCAAGCAAGCGCTGGCGCAGCAATTGGCCGGCAGCACACCGGAACGTTTGCCGACAGTGATCGCGATGGTGCAGCGCAATCTGGCGCGCATGTCCGACAAAACCAGGGCTGCGAATTTGATGCGTGAACTGCTGGAACCTTATCGCGAGTCGATCGACGCGCGTATGGCACTGGCCCAGTTCTCGATGGTATCGGGCGATCGTGCCGGGGCGCTGCGCGAAGCAAAAGACGCACTGGCCAAGTTCCCGAAATCGGAGGTCGCCGCACTGGTGCTGGCGCAAATCGTCGAGGACAAGGCCGAGGCCATTCGAGTCCTGTCGCAATTCCTGCAAAAAAATCCGAAAGCGCGCGAAGTCCGACTGGCGCATGCGCGTTTGCTGTACGAGCAATCCAAGGTCGCCGAAGCGAAAAAAGAATTCAAGACGCTGATCGAGCAAAAAAAGGATGATCAGACTGCGCTGTTCGCGATGGGTCTGTTGTCGGTACAGGTCAATGATCTGGTCGATGCGGAAAAATATCTGTCCACGTATATCAACACGCTCGGCGGTCAGCCCGACAAAGAGCGCGATGCGACGCAGGCGCTGATGGTACTGGCGCAAATCGCGGAAGATCGCAATGATCTGGCAGGCGCGCTCAAATGGCTGGATATGGCCGAGGTTTTGACGCATCAGGGTTCGGTGACAGCGGTGATCAAGCGTGCCCAGCTGCGGGCCAGGAACGGCGAGCTCGACGCGGGCCGTCAGCTGCTGGCGGCCACCGATGTGCAAAATGATGAAGACCAGGTCCGACTGATCATCGGCGATGCGCAACTTCTGCGCGATGCCGATCGCCTGCCGGAAGCCATCAAGGTCCTGGAAGATGCGCTCGAGAGCCTGCCCGACAATATCGACCTGCTGTACGAATATGCCATGCTGGTCGAGAAAAACCGGGAATTCCAGGCGATGGAGAAAACGCTGCGCAGGGTTATACAGCTTGCGCCGGACAACCCGCACGCCTACAACGCGCTCGGCTACTCATTTGCCGAGCGCAATATACGACTGCCTGAAGCCTATGATCTGATCAAGAAAGCGCTGCAGCTTGCACCCGACGATGCGTTCATCATGGACAGCATGGGCTGGGTCGAATTTCGCATGGGCCGGCTGGAAAAAGCCGAGGAACTGCTGCGGCGCGCTTACGAGTTGCGCGCCGATCCCGAGATCGCCGTTCATCTGGGCGAAGTACTCTGGCTGCGTGGTCGCGAAGAAGAGGCAAAGAAACTCTGGCGTTTTGCGAATGGCAAAGACCCCAAGAACGAATCCCTGAAAGGCACGCTGGAACGCCTGCAGGTAAAGCTGTAAATTTTCAAGCAGATGCGGCGACTCTTTGTTCTGGCCTGCGTGTGGCTCAGCGCTTGCACGACCCTGCCGGAAGGCCCGCTCATTGAGCGGCAGTACCAGACGGCGATGACTGTCGGCGGCCGCCTGTTGGTACGCTATCAGCAAAACGGTCAGCCGCAATCGCTGCAGGGTAAGTTCCTATGGGAGCAGCAAAGCGAGAACACGGATATCACGCTGTACTCGCCGCTGGGCCAGACCATTGCCACCATCGCGATCAGCCCCGGACTGGCTGTCATGGCGCAATCGGATGGCGAAAAACGTCAGGCACCGAATGTGACCGCACTCACACAACAGGTTCTGGGCTGGCCGATGCCCGTCGATGGTTTGCGTTACTGGCTGCAGGGTTTTGTGCAGAACGACGATGGCAGCTTGCAGCAGGCCTCACCTGATCAGACACAAAATTTTCGTAGCGATGGCTGGCAGGTCCGCTATGTGAGCTGGCAGCGCATTGAAAACACGCTGTATCCGAAACGTGTCGACCTGGCGCGTTCGACCGTCGAGGCGGGCGATATTGTTCTGCGCCTTGTGATTGACGACTGGAAGAATCGCTAGCGTCATGAAGCACCTGCACGACTGCCGCGCCCCGGCAAAGCTCAACCTGTTCCTGCATGTGACCGGGCGTCGCGATGATGGTTATCACTTGCTGCAGTCGGTGTTTCAGCTGATCGATCTGGCTGATGTGCTGCATTTCGATCGGCGCGAGGACGGCGCCATCGTTCGGGTAACCGAGGTGCCCGGTGTGCCGGCCGACGATGATCTGATCGTGCGTGCAGCGAGGTTGCTGGCCGATGCCGCTGCGGCACGCGGCCTGCGAACCGGTGGCGCAGATATCGCGATCGACAAACAGATCCCGATGGGCGGGGGGCTGGGTGGCGGCTCCTCGGACGCGGCCACGACGCTGATCGCGCTCAATCAGCTCTGGCAAACGGGCCTCGCGCGCAGCGAACTCATGGCGCTGGGCGTGCAGCTGGGAGCCGATGTGCCCTTCTTCCTTCTGGGCGAAAACGCTTTCGTCGAGGGCATCGGCGAGCAGCTCACGCCGGTGTCTACACCGCCCGCCTGGTTCGTGGTGATTCACCCCGGCGTTTCAGTGCCGACGCCCGTGATTTTCAGGGCCCCCGAATTGACACGCAACACCAAAGCGGTCAGAATAGCGGACTTTTCTGGGGGCCTCCCTGGCTTCGGAAAAAACGATTTGCAAGCAGTAGCCGCCCGGGCTTTTCCCCCTGTTGCCGACGCCGTGCATTGGCTGTCCGACTTCGGTGAGGCTCGGATGACCGGCTCCGGCGCTTGTGTGTTTGCCGTTTTCGCCTCCGAACCGGAAGCAGAGGCTGTGCTCCAGAGATTACCCGCTGTATGGCGTGGCTGGAAAGCGCGGTCACTGGCAACACATCCGCTGGCCTCTCTGCTGACGTCGTAAATACGAATTCGTCCTGGCGCAGATTCGCCGGACTCTGGGTTGTGTAGGGGAATCGCCAAGTTGGTTAAGGCACTGGATTTTGATTCCAGCATTCCAAGGTTCGAATCCTTGTTCCCCTGCCATTTTTTTGGCCTGCCGTCGTACAGTGCCCGGCGGGCGAAGCAGACAGCAGTGCCATCGAATCGATGAAGCCGCCAACGCCGGTCGCAAAACCCGGCCTTGGCGGCTTTTCAAACTGATTTTCAAACTGTTAACGGACTCTGGTCAGGCATCCCATGTTGCAAGAGAACCTGATGGTTTTTACCGGAAATGCCAACCCGGCACTCGCTGACGGTGTGGCGCTCCAATTAGGCATTCATCTCGGTAAGGCCGTGGTGTCCCGATTTTCGGATGGTGAGATCGTCGTTGAAATCAACGAGAACGTCCGCGGCAAGGATGTCTACGTGCTGCAATCCACCTGCGCACCGACGAATGATCATCTGATGGAAATCATGCTGATGGTCGATGCGCTCAAGCGCTCGTCCGCCGGCCGTATTACCGCTGTTCTGCCGTATTACGGTTATTCCCGTCAGGATCGCCGCCCGCGCTCTGCGCGCGTGGCGATTTCGGCGAAGGTGGTCGCGAATATGCTGCAGGAAGCCGGCGTGGATCGGGTGCTGATCATGGATCTGCATGCGGACCAGATTCAGGGATTTTTCGATATCCCGGTCGATAATATCTACGCTTCGCCCATTCTGCTGTCGGACCTGGTGGAAAAGCATTACGACGATTTGCTGGTGGTGTCACCCGATGTGGGCGGTGTCGTCCGCGCCAGAGCCCTGGCCAAGCGCCTCAATTGTGACTTGGCCATTATCGACAAGCGTCGGCCGAAAGCTAACGTGTCGGAAGTGATGAACATCATCGGCGAAGTCGAAGGCCGTAACTGCGTGATCATGGATGACATGGTCGATACAG
>JBILCO010000011.1:0-15193 GCA_044353075.1 Burkholderiaceae bacterium | reverse complement strand
TCAGATGATCACACTCATGCTGCACCACCCGCGCATGAAAGCCGTCCACCTCACGCACAATCGGTTGCCCGAACGGATCAACACCGCTGTAACGCAGCCGCTGATAGCGTGGCACGATACCGCGCAGGCCGGGCACTGAAAGACAGCCTTCCCAGCCCTCTTCCATCACATCCCCCAGAGGCTCCAGCACCGGATTGAGCAAGACCGTCTCAGGTACTTCTGGCGCATCAGGGTAACGGGTGTTTTGTTTGAATCCGAAAATCACCACTTGCAGGTTCACGCCGATTTGCGGTGCGGCGAGTCCGGCACCATTGGCGGCGTGCATGGTGTCGAACAAATCTGCGATCAGCGCGTGCAGTTCTTGCGTGTCGAAAGCGGTGACGGGTTCTGCTTTTCTTAGCAAGCGTGGGTCGCCCATTTTTAGAATGTCGCGTACGGCCATCGTTTATAGCTCCGAGATTAAATTGTGTCGTCAAATTTGATTGCGAGTCGGATATAGAAGCCGCATAACATTCTAATACTCGCTAATAAAACAAAGACACTGGATCCCGGCCTGCGCCGGGATGACATTTGAGAGGCTGTCCGTCTTAAACTCGTCATCCCGGCGCAGGCCGGGATCCAGCGGCGTTGCTTTATTCAAGCGCGTTGCTTTATTCAAGCGCGTTGCTTTATTCAAGCGCGCTGCTTCAGCCATTCAGCAAACGCCACACCCGTTTCAGCATGCTGCAGCCCTATCTCCACCGAAGCCTGCAAATAACCGATCTTAGAGCCGCAATCAAAACGTCTGCCCAGATAGCGATAAGCCAGCACGGTTTCGTACTGCATCAGCGCCTCGATACCATCGGTGAGCTGGATTTCACCGCCGGCACCTTTACCGAGTTTTTCGAGGCAGCTGAACACCCTGGGCGTCAGTATGTATCTGCCGACAACAGCAAGCGTCGACGGCGCCTTCTCTGGCGCCGGTTTTTCGACGATGCCTTTGACTTTCTCCAGACGCTCGGCAAAGGGCTCGGTACTGACGATACCGTATTGCCGCGTATGTTCGCGCGGCACATCCTGCACACCCAGCAAACTGCACTGCTGGCGTTCGAACTGGGCCGCCATTTGCGCCATCACACCGGTCGATCCGGCTTCGCCTTGCATAAAGTCGTCGGCCAGCAGTACCGCAAAAGGATCATCACCAACAATAGGTCGCGCGCACAGCACTGCATGCCCCAGACCCAGCGCTTGCGGCTGGCGGATGTACATGCAATTCACTGACTTCGGAATCACTTCGCGCACCATGTCCAGCAGTTGCTGTTTGCCGGCGGCTTCGAGCTCTGCTTCCAGTTCATAGGCTTTATCAAAGTGATCCTCAATCGCGCGCTTGTTGCGGCCCGTGATGAAGATCATTTCGGTGATGCCGGCCTCGACCGCTTCTTCGACCGCGTATTGGATCAGTGGCTTGTCTACTATCGGCAGCATTTCCTTGGGCTGTGCTTTGGTGGCCGGCAAAAACCGACTACCCAGACCGGCCACGGGAAACACGGCCTTGCGTATCGTCGTCATGTCGTTTGCTCCTGTGAATTCGGAACCTTCCGTAGGGTTGTCATGTCGCTTGCCCCAGTAACGTCAGTACCTGGCGTATAGTCGTCATGTCGTTTGCTCCAGTAAATTCAGTAATCCTGCTTCATCGAGTATGGCCACACCCAGCTCTTCTGCTTTGGCGAGCTTGCTGCCGGCTTCCTCACCGGCGACAACGTAACTGGTTTTTTTGGAGACGGAGCCGGACACTTTGCCGCCCGCTGCCTCGATCATCGCAGCGGCTTCTTCCCGCTTGAGTGTGGGCAGGGTACCGGTCAGCACGAAGGTCTTGCCACTCAGATGCTGAGACCGCTGCTCCGGTTCACCCTCATCCCAATGCAGGCCCGCTGCGCGCAATTGCGCAACCAGCTCGCGATTGATGGGGTCATGCAGGAAAGTCAGAATGCTCTGAGCAACGACCGGGCCAATATCATCCACCGCGAGTATCTGCTCTTCCCTTGCATCAAGCAGCGCATCGAGATTGCCGAAGTGTTTTGCCAGCGATTTCGCCGTGGACTCACCCACATGACGGATGCCCAGCGCATAAATGAAGCGCGCGAGCGTGGTGGATTTGGATTTTTCTAGCGCATCGAGCAGATTCTGCGCCGACTTTTGTGCCATGCGATCCAGCTCGGCCAGCATCACCAGGCCGAGCTTGTAAAAATCGGCGGGCGTGGTGACCAGACCGCGATCGACCAGCTGCTCGACCAGTTGCTCGCCGAGACCTTCGATATCCATCGCGCGTCGCGACACAAAGTGCAGCAAACCGCCCTTGCGTTGCGCCGCGCAACTGACCCAGCCGCCGGAGCAACGTGCAACCGCTTCTTCTTCCGGCCGCACAATCGCAGAGCTGCAGACGGGGCATTGCGTCGGCATGATGAATTCCCGCGCTGTCGCCGGACGGCGCTCTGGCACATTGGCGACGACCTCGGGTATCACATCACCGGCACGGCGCACGATGACGGTGTCACCGATGCGAATATCTTTACGACGCACTTCATCTTCGTTATGCAGGGTGGCGTTGGTCACCGTCACACCACCCACGGACACCGGCGCCAGTCGCGCCACCGGCGTCACTGCGCCGGTGCGTCCGACCTGCACAACAATATCTTGCACGACGGTCGTTGCTTCTTCGGCCGGGAATTTATGGGCGAGTGCGAAGCGCGGTGCGCGTGACACAAAACCCAGTGTGCGCTGTTGGTCAACGCGGTTGACCTTATAAATGACACCATCGATTTCATACGGCAGTTGCGCACGCTTCGCGCCAATCGACGCGTAAAACGTCAGCAAGCCGGCAGCGCCCGGCACCACCGCACGTTCCGCGCACACTGGCACGCCCATGGCACCGTACCAGTCCAGCAGCGCCTCATGCGTTGCTGGCAGCGCTGCGCCCTCCAACAGGCCGATACCGTACGCAAAAAAACGCAGGCTGCGCTGCGCGGTAATGCGTGAATCCAGCTGGCGCAAACTGCCCGCTGCGGCATTGCGGGGATTGGCAAATTCTTTTTGTCCGGCATCGCGCTGACGCTGATTGAGTCGCTGGAAATCTGCTTTGAACATCAGCACTTCGCCGCGGATATCGATCAGCTCGGGCAGATGGTCACCACGCAGTCTGAGCGGAATGGAACGCACGGTGCGAATATTTGCCGTGACATCTTCGCCGGTATAACCATCGCCGCGCGTGGCCGCCTGTATCAGCACGCCCTTCTCATAGCGCAGATTGATGGCCAGACCATCAAATTTGAGTTCGCAGGCATAGCTCACCTCGGCTTCCGATTCCAGGCCGTCGCGCACGCGCTTGTCGAAAGCGAGGATGTCTTCTTCGGCAAAGCCATTGTTAATCGACAGCATCGGCACATCGTGTGCGACTTGCGAGAACTCGGGGAGTGGCGCCCCCCCCACGCGCTGCGTGGGCGAATCCGGTGTGATCAGTTCGGAATGAGCGGCCTCGAGTGACTGTAGCTCGCGAAACATCGCGTCGTAGTCTGCGTCAGGGATACTCGGATTATCGAGGACATAGTAGGCATGGGCATGCCGGTGCAGTTCGGTATGCAACCATGCAGCGCGTGCGCGCCAGTCAGCCGCCGCCGGCCCGGTGGCCACGGCTGCGCCACCGAACAGATCGTTCTGAGACATCAGGCAAACAGGCGCTGGGCCCGATGCGAGCCCGCTGTCACGCCTGCCTCTTCCATCGCCGCGTAGAAGGAGCGGACTTCATTACCAATCGCCGCCAGCGCGGCATCCGACAGGGGCTGTCCTTCGTCATCGACAATGCCGCCGGTCAGACGCTGGGCCAGCGATTTTGCAAATGCACTCATCGCGGTGAAGGCATCGCGATCGGGTGCGACCAGCGAAACCGGCAGCAACAAGGTCAGCAATTTGCTGATCTCACCGGACGCACTGGGGTTGGTGGACAAGGAAAACAGCATCCCGCCATCGCCATCCGGCATGATCAGAGCGCCATCGGGACGCTCATCCATACCCATCCGCTGCAACGCCGGACGTAGTGTGGATACCATCCAGGCCGGGCCCCGGGCCTCGACATTGATCGACAGCTTTGCGTCAAATTCGGTAATGAACTGATGTAATTTGCGCGCCTTTGCCATCGCATCCGGCATGTCGGGCAGTTCAGGCTCAGCGCCCAGATCTTCGGATAATTGATTAATGCCAGCGACCAGTTCGGAGAACTCCAGCTCGGTCATCGCATTGCGTCGCGTGGCCATCTGCATACCGGCTTTCAGCGCCGAATAAATCCCGCCGACCGACACAGGCTCCCAGTCGCCGCTCTCGCTTTGCCCGATCACGTGGACCGCCTTGTTACCGATCAGATGCAACGGCTGGAATGCCGCCGCCACTTTCTCGCCGCGTACCGGACCCAGCAAGGGCATCGGAATAATGCAGTCGATGAAATCGTCGAGCGGCAGCGGTTTGGCCGCGGGCTCGGTGCGAGTCCTCGGCCGTGGTGATGAAAACACAGGCGGCTCGTCAGCGACTGCCTGCGCGACCGCAGCACCATCGTCGTTCTGATGCGGCTGCTCATGAGTGTCAAGCGGGTTCCGGTCGCTCGCTGCGATCAGCTCGTTCGGCTCGCTCTGACCATTCGGGTCAGACGCCAGTGCCGGATCATGCTGCACGCGTTGCGCAGCCGCCTGAGCCAGGTCACCCATGAGTACGTCTTCATGAGGATTGGAAAATGCGCTATCGACGGATTTGCGGGCCCGCCATTCGCGCCATTTGTCATAAAAAAGGACGCCGACGATAACGACGCCACCGATAGCGATCAGGCTGGCCTGGAATTCATTCATTGACGGGGCTCCTGCAGGGCTTGCCGGCTTTGGGCCTCAGACCCGGGGATGAACAGACTCATCTGGAAAATATTCATTAAAGAAACATTTTAAGCGAACTGACGCACATTCTGTCGCAAGCTTTCTCGCCCGCACTGTTGATGACGATCAATCCCGCATAGAGTTTTGTCATTACGATAACAAAACCAGCGAACCCCGCCAGAAAGGAAAATCCATGGCCGACACATCGGAAATCAAATTACAGACGCTGATCATGCTCTCCCTTAAACCCCTGCTGCGGCACCTCCGCATCTGGTGGCACCAGCGCGCAGAGGAACACTATCTCATCTGCGCCGCGGTCGAAAGTGCCCGGGCACGCGAAGCAGAAGAAAACGAGGCGTACTACCAAAAACGTGCAGCTATGGCGCGCTCTGCTCAGCTCTGGGATTAGGTCGCCTCGTACTTTCCACTGCCAGAGTCAGCGAATGTACAACGCAAGACACTGGATCCCCCTCGCAGGGCGCGCACTGGCTTGTAAGCCAGTGCCGTTGCGCGGGCATGCAGCAAGCTGCAAGAAATCCCGGCGCAACCCGACAAGCTTCGCGCCCGATCAGGCCGCCTCAGCCTCAGTCGTCAGCGTGGCAGCGGTCTCCATATCCACAGCAACGATCCGCGAGACACCCTGCTCCTGCATCGTCACACCGATCAGCTGCTGCGCCATTTCCATCGCGATCTTGTTATGCGAAATGAACAGGAACTGCGTCTGAGTCGCCATGCGCTTGACCATGGTGCAGAAGCGCTCGGTATTCGAGTCATCCAGCGGCGCGTCCACCTCATCGAGCAGGCAGAACGGTGCGGGGTTCAGCTGGAAGATCGAGAACACCAGCGCGGTTGCCGTCAGTGCCTTTTCGCCGCCGGATAACAGATGAATCGTCGCATTCTTCTTGCCCGGTGGCTGCGCCATCACCTGCACGCCGGAATCCAGAATTTCTTCACCCGTCATCACCAGTTTCGCATTACCCCCACCAAACAATTCGGGGAACAACTGACCAAAGTGATGATTGACCTTGTCAAAGGTGTCTTGCAGCAGATCGCGGGTTTCGATGTCGATCTTGTGAATCGCATCTTCCAGGGTCGTGATGGCTTCAGTCAGGTCAGCGTTTTGCGCATCCAGGAAATTCTTGCGCTCGCTGGCTTGCGCCAGTTCATCCAGCGCAGCGAGGTTCACTGGGCCCAATGCTGAAATCGCATTGTTCAGACGGGTAACCTCACCCTGCAAGTAAGAAGCCCGCATATCGTCAGTGAGTTTTTCCGACAAGGCCACTTCGTCAGCCTCGGCTTCGGCCAGCTGCTGCGCATACTGTTCCTGATTGAGTCGCGCCGCTTGTTCCTTGAGTTGCAACTCGACGATGCGGTCACGCATGGGCTGCAGCGCTCGGTCGGCGGCCAGCTTGCCCTCGTCCTGCCCGCGCATACGCTGCGTGAGCTGATCGAGTTCATGACGCGCATTGGCCAGCACCACTTCCTGCTCGCTGCGTCGCTCCAGCAAGGACTGCAAGCCCGCCTGTGCGGTCTGGTCGTCGAGTGACTCCAGCTCCAGCTGGCCCTGCTCCATACTGGCAAACAACTGTGCGGACTGCTCGAGTGCGGTTGAAATATTGCGCTTGAGTTCTTCGATACGGTTTTCATGCGAACGCTGGGCAAATTCCGCCTGCTGCGCCGCGAGTTCGAGTTCACGCAGCGCTTCACGTGCCTGATTCAACAGCTGCTCGCGCTCCAGATAAACGGTCTGCCCGTCTTCGTGCGTTTCCTGTACCTGACCCAGCTCGATATCCAGTGTCTCCAGCGCGTTTTCCGCTTCAACTTTGATCTGCTGCTGCTCGGCTTCCTGCGCATCGATTTCGGCCAGATCGCTACCGATCTGAGTGCTGCGCTGGCTGAAACGCTCCTGAACTTCGCTCTGGCGCAGCAAATCAATCTGCAGGCCATGCAAGCTCTGCGTCAGTTCATCCACTTGCCGGGTCAGCGTTTCAACGCGCTGCATGCCTTGCGTCAGCGCCGCATCGGCCTGAACCGAACGCTGGCGGGCTTCGTCCGCCAGCATTTGCTGCGCACGTACCTGACGTTCGAGATTGTCGATTTCCTGCTGGCGCGCCAGCATGCCATCCTGTTCGGAGTCGGCCGCATAGAAACGTACCGCGAGCCGACTGATCAGGTGTCCCTGCCGCGTCACCAGGCAAGCCCCTGCGGGCAGCTTTGATCGCTCGGCCAGTGCAGTGGCAGCATCCTCAGCAACAAACACATGGTGCAGCCAGTCCTGCATCAGCGCGCGCAGACCCGGATCATTCATTTGCATGAGCGACAACAAGGGCTTCAGGCCGGCAGGTGTGGACTCGTCAGCGGTTGCGGTCCCGGCGAGTGAAAACAGAGACAGCTTGGCCGGTGGCGCATCGCTGAAAAAAGCTTTGGCCCAATCAAGATTCGAAACTTCCAGCGCGCCGGTCCTTTCGCGCAGCACGGACTCCAGCGCATTTTCCCAGCCGGATTCGATCGACAGCTTTTGCCACAGGCGCGGCAACTTGCCCAGCTCATGCTTCTCAAGCCAGGGCGCCACCTTGCCCTCGGTTTGCACATTTTCCTGCAACTGCCGGAGCGTGTTCAGTCGTGCTTCCAGCTGAGCGTGCGTTGAGTTTTGCGTGTTGACGGCTTCCTGCGCGTCGCGACGTTCCTGCTCGAGTTGCGGCTGCCGATCGCGTGCGCTCTTTAGCGCATCGCGCGTCGAGTTCAATTCCGCGTCTTTCTCATCGGACTGGGATTTAAGTAACGACAACTGCGCCGAATCTGGCGGAGCGAGCATGTTTTTTTCTTGCATCAGACGCTCGCGGCGCTGCGCGAGACCGGACAGAACATTCGATGCATTCCGCTGATGCGCCGACTCCAACTCGATACGCTGCTGTACCTGCATGATGCGCGAACGCGACTCCGTGCTGGCCAGTTGAGCTGCACGCCAGTTTTCTTCGATCGCCGGCAAGGCTTCCTGTTTTGCCTGCACCGCCTGCTGCGCGAGAGCGACGCGTTCTGCATGCATTTGCAGATCATTATCCGCCTGCGACAGTTCGTCCTGAAACTGCGAGCTTTGACGCTGCCACTGGTCGCGTTGCGCTGACAGCGAGTTCAGCTGAGTCTGCAAACGCGAACGCGATTCGATAACGAACTTGATCTGCGCTTCGAGGCTGCCGATCTCGGAATTAGTCTGATACAGCGCGCCCTGGGCCTGATGCATGCGGTCACCCGCTGCATAGTGCGCCTGACGCATGTGTTCCAGTTCGGTCTCGATGTGGCGCAGTCGGGCGGTTTGTTCTTCCAGATCGGTTTGCGCCTTGTCAATATCGCGCGTGAATTTTTCCTGCTCGGCCTTCGCTTCGTTCTTGCGCAACAACCACAGCAGCTTTTGCTTTTCGACCTGATCCGATTGCAGCTCATGGAATTTTTGCGCGACTTCGGCCTGTGCCTGCAGTTTTTCCAGGTTGGCATTGAGCTCGCGGAGAATATCTTCGACGCGCACCAGATTTTCGCGTGTGTCCTGCAAGCGGTTTTCGGTTTCCCGGCGCCGCTCCTTGTACTTCGAGACGCCCGCGGCTTCTTCGAGGAAGATGCGCAAATCTTCCGGGCGCGCTTCGATGATGCGGGAAATCATGCCCTGGCCAATAATCGCGTAAGCGCGCGGCCCCAGACCGGTACCCAGGAAAATATCCTGCACATCGCGGCGGCGTACCGCCTGGTTGTTAATGTAATAAGTGGATGTGCCGTCGCGGGTCAGGGTGCGCTTCACTGAAATTTCAGCAAAAGTGCTCCACTGGCCTGCGGCTTTGCCCAGACTGTTATCAAACAAGAGCTCAACGGAGGCGCGGCCCGCCGGCTTGCGGCTGGTCGTGCCATTGAAAATGACGTCCTGCATGGATTCGCCGCGCAGCTCAGAGGCCTTGGATTCACCCAGCACCCAGCGCACCGCGTCAATGATGTTGGATTTACCACAGCCATTGGGACCCACGACGCCGACCAGCTGGCCAGGCACCTGGAAATTCGTGGGATCGACGAAGGATTTGAATCCGGAAAGTTTTAAAGAAGTTAACCGCACGTTATGAACTTTTCAATCAGTAAAAACGATAAACCGGACGAGCTGCCGTCCGGCGGTTGCAAAGAATCGCGCCATCATATCATCCGGGCGGCCCCCGACCTGCTGCACTGGGGGGCAAACCGGGCAGGCATCACGATGAAAGATGCACACAGGTATAATCTGGCCGGTCTAAAAACGTTTTTATCAACGGTCCCGAATCACAACAAGACGCTGCGACCACAAGCCGCGACCATCAGCGCCCAACCCTGCCCACACCTGCCCACACCTGCCGATACCCGTGAATCCGCTCCTAGAAAAACTGCAGGCTTATCCTTTTGAAAAACTCCGGCGCCTGTTTGCCGATGTGACCCCCGAGCGGAGCTATCGGCCGATCAGTCTGGGCATTGGCGAACCCAAGCATCCCACCCCGCCTTTCATCCAGAAAGCTCTGGCTGATAACCTGTCGGGACTGGCCAGCTACCCGACCACCGCCGGCAGCGATGCCTTGCGCGCCACCATCTGCGGCTGGCTGGAGCAGCGCTACCGCCTGCCCCGGCTAGATCCGGGCTGTGAGGTGCTGCCGGTCAATGGGTCGCGCGAGGCCTTGTTCGCTATCGCACAGGCGGTGATCGATCCTTATGCCAAAGCGGTGGTGGTCTGCCCCAACCCTTTTTATCAAATCTACGAAGGCGCAGCGCTCCTGGCCGGTGCCGAGCCTTATTTCGTGAATTCCGACCCGGCGCGCAATTTCGCACCGGATTTTTCCACCGTGCCGGCCGACATCTGGCCGCGCGTCCAGTTGCTGTTCATCTGCACGCCGGGCAACCCCACCGGCGCGGTACTGACGCTGGACGACTGGAAAGAACTGTTCGCACTGTCCGACAAACATGGCTTTGTGATTGCGGCCGACGAGTGTTACTCCGAAATTTATTTTGGCAGCGAACGTCCGCTGGGTGCGCTGGAAGCCGCGCGCCGTCTGGGTCGCAACTATGACCGCCTGCTGGCCTTTTCCAGTCTATCCAAACGATCCAACGTACCCGGCATGCGCTCAGGTTTCGTCGCCGGTGATGCGAGCATTCTGCAAAAATTCCTGCTCTACCGCACTTACCATGGCAGCGCGATGAGCCCGTCGATCCAGTCCGCTTCGATCGCTGCATGGAAAGATGAGACACATGTCGAGGAAAACCGCGCAAAATACATGGCGAAATTCAATCAGATCACGCCCATGTTGGCCGAAGTGCTCGATGTCGCACTGCCCGATGCCGGTTTTTACCTCTGGGCGAAGGTCGACAAACTCACCTCCATCACCGATACCGAATTCGCGAAGCGCCTTTACGCCGAATATAATGTGACGGTTTTGCCGGGAAGTTATGTCGCCCGTGAGGCGCATGGCATTAATCCCGGCGCTAATCGCATTCGCATGGCGCTGGTGGCTGAAGTCGACGAATGTCTCGAAGCGGCACAGCGGATTGTTGAATTCACGCGCAAACTCGCGACCACCTGATTTTTATCTCTGCTTTTATCTTTGTCTTTATCTCCCTATTCATCTCCTTATTTATCTCTGTTAAAAGAAACCACACAATGAGCCAACAACTGCAAACCCTGATCGATAACGCGTGGGAAGAGCGCACGAATTTTTCACCGAAATCTGCCCCTGCTGATGTGCGCGAGGCGGTCGCCTCGGTACTGGAACAACTCAATCAAGGCACACTGCGCGTCGCACAAAAAGACAGCGGTCAGTGGGTCGTGAATCAGTGGGTCAAGAAAGCCGTGCTGCTCTCTTTCCGTTTGGAAGACAACGTGCCCATCTCAGGTGGCGATGGCATGCAGTTCTATGACAAGGTACCGACCAAATTTGCCAACTACACCGCCGACGATTTCGCCAAAGGCGGCTTCCGTGTCGTGCCACCGGCGGTCGCGCGTCGTGGCAGCTTTATTGGCAAGAACGTGGTGCTGATGCCTTCCTACGTCAACATCGGCGCTTATGTTGATGAAGGCACCATGGTCGATACCTGGGCAACCGTCGGCTCCTGCGCTCAGATCGGCAAGAACGTTCACCTGTCGGGCGGCGTCGGTATCGGCGGCGTGCTCGAACCGATGCAGGCCAACCCGACCATCATTGAAGACAACTGCTTCATCGGTGCGCGCTCGGAAGTCGTTGAAGGCGTAATCGTCGAAGCCAACTCGGTGATTTCGATGGGTGTCTACATTGGTCAATCAACGAAGATTTATGATCGCGCTACGGGCGAAGTCACCTACGGTCGCATTCCTGAAGGTTCGGTCGTTGTGTCAGGCAATCTGCCCTCGGCCGATGGCAAGTACAGTTTGTATTGCGCGGTGATTGTGAAGCGTGTGGATGAGAAGACCCGCGCGAAGACGTCGATTAATGAGTTGCTGCGTGATTAATTAGTTACGACGCTGGATCCCGGCCTGCGCCGGGATGACAGTTTTAGGGACTACAAAATTTTCAGTTGTTGTCACGACTTATGACAGGATGATGTTTTAGAAGCTGTCGCCCTAAAAATCGTCATCCCGGCGCAGGCCGGGATCCAGCGTCGTTCGCTTTGCACAAGCAAACTAAACCTTTAACTGACTGGCGCTCCCCTCGCACAGAATCCAGCGTCGTTAAAACAAGCAACCATGATCACCCTCTACGGCATCCCCAACTGTGGCAGCGTCAAAAAAGCGCGTGACTGGCTCGAGAGCCAGAACATCGCCTACGAATTTCACGACTTCAAAAAAGCCGGCATCGACAAAGACACCATCGCGGGCTGGATGACACAAGCCTCCTGGGAAGTGCTGGTGAATAAAAAAGGCACCACCTGGCGCGGACTGCCTGAAGCCACCAAAGAAGGCGTCACCAACGCGACCAACGCCACAAAGCTGATGATCGAAAACACCAGCGTGATCAAACGCCCGGTACTCTGCAAGGGCAAGACCGTACTGGTCGGCTTTGATGCCGACACCTACGAAGAACATCTCCTCTGATCCGCCAAAATCCCCCATGAGCAAAACCCTCGCCCTCACCGAAGAACTGATCTCGCTGCACTCCGTCACGCCTGCCGATGGCGGCTGCCAGCTGAAAATGGCCGAGCGACTCAAGCCATTGGGCTTTGACTGCGAGACGATCGCCTCGGGTGATGTGACGAATCTTTGGGCGCGTCGCGGCACAGCGCAACCACTGCTGGTTTTCGCCGGTCACACGGATGTCGTGCCCACCGGCCCGCTACAACAGTGGACCTCCGATCCTTTCACGCCCACGCATCGCGATGGGAAGCTCTATGGTCGTGGTGCGGCTGATATGAAGACCTCACTGGCCGCCATGATTGTCGCCGTCGAAGAATTCGTCACAGCGCACCCGAACCATAAAGGCTCGATCGGTTTTCTGATCACCAGCGATGAAGAAGGTCCTGCCATTGATGGCACGGTCATCGTCTGCAACCAGCTCAAGGCACGCGGCGAACAGCTCGACTACTGCATCGTCGGCGAACCCACGTCGGTGAAACAAGTGGGCGACATGATCAAAAATGGCCGCCGCGGCACCATGTCCGGCAAGCTGATCATCAAAGGGATACAAGGTCACATCGCCTATCCGCAGATGGCGAAAAATCCGATACATCTGGCCATGCCTGCACTGGCTGAATTAGCCACCATCGAATGGGACAAGGGTAACGAATACTACCTGCCCACTTCATGGCAGATGTCGAACATCCACGCCGGCACCGGCGCATCGAATGTGATCCCCGGTGAGTGCGTGGTGGATTTCAACTTCCGCTTCTCGACCGCCAGCACGGTCGACGGCCTGCAACAACGCGTGCACGCCACGCTCGGCAAATACGGCTTTGATTACGATCTAAAATGGACTGTCGGCGGTCTGCCCTTTCTGACGCCACGTGGTGCACTCAGCGATGCGCTGAGTTCCGCCATCAAAGCCGAAACGGGTCTGGATACCGAACTGTCAACGACAGGCGGCACCTCGGATGGTCGTTTCATCGCGCAGATCTGTCCGCAGGTTGTCGAATGTGGCCCGACCAACGCCAGCATTCACAAGATTGATGAGCACATCGCCGTGACTGAGATCGAGCCACTGAAGAATATTTACCGTCGCACGCTGGAAAATCTGCTGGGCTGATTTGGCGGTACGTCATATAGTCGCCGTCGTTAACGGACGGACAACACCGTTTACCTAGTCGGCCCCTGCCAGCTTATAGGGAGGGACGATGAGTGTTCAAGCAAGTTCTCTCCAAGCAACATGCCCTATCGATCGGCAAGCTGGCAAACTTCCAATTAACGCACCGGCGAGAGCAATACTCGTGGGAATAGATCCCTGTTACGGGCCTTGGTGCGCGTAGGACTGCTCGCTGAGAGGATTTATCCCATCCTGTTCAAAAGGCGGCATCGCACCCTCCAGAGGTTGGAGGGTGCGAACAACGTGATGAGCTGCTACGTGTTTTTGGTCAATCCACAGTAAAGAAATCGATCGGGATACCTTTTACGGTTGCAAAGTTCATGATGCCAACCAGTGCGACATCACCATCTTCGTTGTACCAAAACTTCCCATTCTTGGACTCGTAAATAACATTGGCCGTACTTCCCGCGGCCTTGGCATCTTTGATCGTTGCGTAGGCTTCGACGGTACCAAACCCATCATCGAGCATGATCGAATCTATTTCGCTGTTGTTGTATTTGAAATCGGTGATCGTATCTGCAAGCAGTGTCTTCGTTGAGGTAAAGTCGTAGTCCTCAAAACTCAAGTAAAAGGTGTCGTCCCCAGCACCACCTGACATTTTGTCTTTACCCTTACCGCCCAAAATGACATCATCACCAAGCCCGCCCGTGATTGTGTCGTCACCCTCACCGCCTATAATAAAATCATTACCAGTCCCGCCCGTGATTTTGTCCTTACCCTTGCCGGCATCGATCAGAGCGCCCTCAGGGGAGCTTATGATGATCTCATTATCCGCATAAAAGAAAAATGACGCGAGCTCCTGAACGTTTGTAGTGATCGCGTCGAAATCTCCGCTGTCCGGGCCAACATCCGGTAAATCGTCATATTCGCTCAGAGCTAGATCCGTCGAAAATTTTTTGGTTTTGACCGTATAAGCTTCGGTGGAGTATGAAATTTTTGTCAGATTCAGGGTAGCCAAGTCGTTCTGATAGTCCTCTGAGTTTTTAGCCGAGAAACTGAGCTTAACGCCGCTTTCCTTGTCTTCGTAAGAGTAAGAGTGTGAACTGGTGTACTTTCCCTCTAGATCGCCTGCCCAAGATCCGCTCGACTTATAGGAGTGACTATAGACCACGCGTACATCTGAAAAACTGACAGAGTTTGAATAAGTGTACTTTCCGGAGTTCCAGTTATCTTTGGAACTTTGCTCAGATTTCGAACTATACTTGTATGAGTAATCGTCTGCCGTGCCCTGCTCGCCTTCATAAGTGACGGTCCAGCCTGCCTCTACTTTATAAGACGTCGCCGACCAACTTACATCAGTGGTTACGCCAAGCGACAAACCCGAATAAGTACTGGAGATTTCCGTATCGACGGAGACTTTGCCCTTTGTGTCGCTACCGGTTGTGGTGCGCTTATCTTCGATAGTAGATCCTTCGTCGCTCGTCCAATTGTGGGTATAAGTGGATGCCTCGTCGTCGATCTCTATTGAATCCCATGTCTCACTGCCGATTGTACCGCCATTTAAGTAGCTAAAAAAAGGCGGCGGATTTATCGAGTTATACGCGTTTGCCTCAGTTAGCCATTCATTTCCAGATTTCAAAGTAGTCATTACATTTTTCCTTCATAAAAAAAGACTAGGAATACGCTGAATTAATCTACATGTTGTGGCGAGCCAGCGTAGCTGTGCGACGCGGGTGCCTGATACGTTGATGGGTTGGCGCCATTTATATGCGGATAAAGTGTCCGGTCTTATTTAATCAGCGCTTCCCTAGAAACCTAAATTTAGTTGGTAAACTGCTATGCGCTGCCAGCCTACACTACTTACCCACATCATTATACCGGGCATACCAAATTTCTTGCTCCCCGCAGTGTGGTGAGTACAAATCGGCTTTGGACATTAGCGAGGCTGACATAGAAGGCAGATACTTCGCGCCACCCTGCCAAAACACGATTCTCAAGCTATTGTTATCGAAACTCGCCAAATGTAACCAATTGAATTTATTGGGAATTTAATCGACTGCTACTGATTTGTTATCAAAATCTGTCGAGCTGAGGATACTT
>JBILCO010000197.1:0-4629 GCA_044353075.1 Burkholderiaceae bacterium | reverse complement strand
ATAAATATTCGATAAAGTGCCGGCCAGCGCAATCGGAAAACCCAGTGCGGCACTGGTCGCGACCGCATTGTGTATCTTCACATTGCACCAGGTCATGAAGGGCACAGAAACAAAACCGCCACCCGCACCGACCAGACCGGACAGCACGCCAATGACGGAACCAGCACCAAGCATGCCGGGCGCCTTCGGTAATTCACGCGTGGGCAATGGTTTTTTATCGAGCAGCATTTGCGTGGCCGAGAAACCAACGAACACCGCAAAGAACATCGCCAACACCGAAGCATCCAGCTGCGCGCCTATCCATGGCCCGATCCAGGAGCCGATCAGTATGCCCGGGGCTAGCAGTTTGACGACTGGCCACAACACAGCGCCCCGCTTGTGATGCGCGCGCACTGAAGATAAGGAGGTAAACATGATCGTCGAGAGCGAAGTGGCAATCGCGACATGTACCACGATTTCACGCGGAAAACCTTGGGCTGATAACAACAGGGTAATGAAAGGAACCATCAACATGCCACCGCCGATGCCCAACAGGCCAGCCGCATAACCCGTGAAGATACCAAGCACCAGAAAAGAAATAATCTGAACAGAATCCATGTCTGCTTTCGTTGTTTTAGTTGATTAATTTGTTTCGGTCATATGCCCGAGAATATGACGCCACTCTGCAGGCGTGACGGGCGTGATCGACAGCCGATTACCCCGCCGTAAAATCAACATATCCGCCAGATTGTCTTGCGCACGCAATGCCGGCAAGCCAATCAGCTGTATTTTTTTCAGGGCACGCACATCGACCAGCAACCAGCGCGGATTGTCCGGACTGGATTTCGGATCATAGTAGGGGCTCTTGCGATCGAATTGCGTCGGATCAGGGTAGCAAGTGCTGGCTACTTCAGCGATGCCAGCGATACCCGGCTCGGCGCAACCGGAGTGGTAAAACAGCACACCGTCACCAACCTGCATCTGGTCGCGCATGAAGTTGCGCGCCTGATAGTTGCGTACACCCGTCCATGCCACAGTATGCCCCTTCGCCGCCAGCGCGTCGTCGATGCTGGTGTCGTCAGGCTCGGATTTCATCAGCCAGTAACGCATGGTGTTTTTATGATTTGTCGAGGATTTACCAACGAAACGCCAATGAAACCTCGTTACAGTGGTCGATCCTGCGACCATAAAAAAAGCGGCTGCATGTGATGCAACCGCCCGGAATAATGTCCCGCCTGTGCCGCTGCGCCGGCATCCTGAACCAAAGCGGTTCAAGTTGGCCACAGTAGTTCAATATTGGGATCGTCGGACTAGCGACGTTCACGCCTACTGAACGAATCCCGCAGCCTATGCATGTGAATGGTTCAAGGAATATATGGCAAACGCGAACACGGCAGGAGAAGTGAGTCTACCTCAATCGCAGAGTGTGTCAAAGGTTTTAATGCATGTCTTTGCGTCGTCAGTGCGTGTATTTTTTTCGCACTCAGAAGAGACGATCCTGAGGCGCCAGCGCACTGTCGAGCAGTGTGTTCATCGCGGTAATTTTCTGACGCATCTCAGAGACGGACATCGCGGCAAACGGCCCCTCTGCCGAACGCGAGCCGAGGTAATCTGCCGCCATACCAAGCGCGGCCATCACAGCGATACGGTCAGTGCCTTTGATCTTGCCGGCATCACGAATAGTGCACATGCGCTCATCAAGGTAAGCGACTGCTTGCTTCAGCACCAGCTCTTCACCTTCTTTGCAAGCAAGCCGGTACGCTTGCCCCATGATAGTGACATCGATCGTCGTCATGCGGCCTCCTCATCCTGACCGATGGACGGCATCGACTGCAGCAAGGCAGAGACACGCTCGTGCGCTTCTTTCATGCGGGAAGCAAGGCGCGAATTTTCATCGGCGAGCGACGTCATCTGACTGCGCAGGGCCGCATTTTCTTGGCGCAGCGCTTGCGTCAGCTCGGACAATTGCCCGATCTTTCCCAGCAACTGCTCGAATTCGGAAATCATGGCGGCACTATAGTCGCGCCAATGAATTTCCGTCAATACATTCAGGGAGTTGTCGCCGAATCTTCATACATTGCGCGAGTCTGATGACGTTTGCACGCTCTGAAAATATAAATTTAGTAATAAATTTGCAGCGGGTCGAGATCAATGACCACAAAGTGAGCCAAGGCATCTCCGGGCGAAGCCCGATATCCGGCACCAGACAATCACGCACTGGCCATGTCCGGGTCCACAGCATCCAGCACCCATAACTTGCCATCAACCGTAATCAGCGCACAACAAATCAGCACGCCCGGGAACAAGGACTGGCAAGCCATTCGATACCGACCCAGTTGCGCCTGATAATCTGCGTACTGGAACTCGAAGTAGTTCCGTTTGTAATCCAGAATCCACAAGGCATCTTTGAACATCACGACACGATCCAGCCGGATCAGTTCGCCGTCAACGATGATCTCCATCTCATTACGCGCAAATTCGAATCCGTCGGGATCAAAAAATTTTTCCAGCGATGCCGACAACAGAATCTGCATCGCCTGTGTGCAAACGGTGGTCGATTGTTCAATACTGCAGCCCAGCCATTGGGCGACTACCCGAACGGCAGGCAATTGCACTGGCCAGCGATTGGACGCGGTGAGGCGCTCCATCAGCAGATGCAACAAGCTGCCTTCGCGCGACAAGGCCGTCTCTTCATGACGGGTCTTTCTCTCTGCCGGGGGCAATGCCGGGGGATCGAACACACCCAGAGTGAAGGCTTGCGCGGACACGGTATTTTCGGAAGCCACAAAGTCAGGCACGAAAGCTTCCTCCTGCAGCAGTTTTTCATACCAGCTGCCCGCCACCACGCCGGCATTCTCTTTGCCGGAGTGAACGCCGCTGACGACCAGCAGCGCCTTGGCTCGTGTCGCAGCGACATAGAGAAGGTTCCAGTTTTCCTGCAAGCGGAAAGATTCTTCCTGCAAAAACAAGGATTCGCGCGCATAGCCGCGCGATGCTGTCTTGCCGAACACCGAAAAATGCGCGGGTCCGGGCGCATCCTGTGGCCAGTCGCACAACACCCCTAAGTTGTCACGACCACTGTCGCTGTGGTTGGCGCCCATCAGCACCACGACGTCAGCCTCCAGGCCCTTGGCGCCGTGGATGGTCATGATGCGCACTGCATCGGCTGAGGCATCAATATCCGCTTCATCAGGCGCTTCCTGATCACTGCCGCGCTGCAGCCGGCGCAGCTTGTCGATAAATCGCGCAATGCTGGGATAACGGCCGGCATCAATTTCCAGCGACAACGCAACAAATGCATCCAGATTGCCCAGCACCTGCGCACGCATCGATGCCGGCACTGAGGCGGCATAAGCCTGCATGAGCTGACCCTGATGGATGATCTTGTCCAGCAAATCATGCACCGGCAGATGGGCCGATGCCATCTGCCAATCGTGCAGCAGCGGCACGATGGAAATCAGTGCGGGTGACAGCGAGCCGGGCTGCGCAACGCCCCTCTTGTCTGCGAGCGCACCCTCGCCCGCTTCCTCAAAGCCATATCGCTCATGACATCGCATCAAACGTTGCCACCAGCTGCCCTCGCCCGCACCGGCCAGCACAACGAGATCATCATCCGAGGCGCCACCGATCGGTGACTTGAGTACCTGCGCGAGCGCCAGATTGTCGGAAGGCAGGCTTAGCCAGCGCAACAAGGCAATCATGTCGGTGACTTCAAGCGCATCAAGCAGGCCGCCGCCGCGGCTCGACACAAAAGGCACGCCGGCGTCGCGCAAACCGCGCTCATAAGCGATCAAGTGTGTGCGACTGCGCACCAGAATCATCATGTCGGACCAGGCACGCGCCCCGCCATCCGAAAGCCTGCGTGCCTGCTGCAAAGCGGAGCCCACCAGAAAGCCTTCCTGCTGGCGCCGCAAATCATCTTCTTCCAACGGGAACACCTGCAACGGGTCGCGCAGCGTCAGGCCTGCTTCGGACGTCGCCATTTTCGGCAGGGTGGCTTCGACCAGCGGCAAACACCAGACAGCACCTTCGGTCGCAGAACGCGTGGCCTGTGTACGATACAGAGCGTTCCCCTGCATGGCCTGATTCAGGACATCAACGATGCGCTTGCCATTGCGGTAGGTCAGGCTCGTGCTCAGATCCATCGCACCATTCGCCCGTAACAAGGCCCGCGCGGATTCGAAGACACGCGGCTCGGCGCGACGGAAACGATAAATCGATTGCTTGGGATCGCCCACAATAAAAACACTCGGACGCTGATGATCGTCGCCATAGGCTTCCAGCCAGGCGCGCACAATTTGCCATTGCAGCGGATTGGTATCTTGAAATTCGTCGATCAGTATGTGACGGTAGCGCGCATCAATGCGCGCATGCAGATAATCGGCATGTTCGCTGCGCGTCAACAGCCGCCAGGCATGCCATTCGAGATCAGAAAAATCCAGCGTGCGTCGGTCCGCCTTGATCGCCTGATAATGCTCAAGACAGACATTGCCAATCATCGCCAGCGCTTCATTCAACCGCAGGACTTCCCTGTCATGACTGCGTTTTTTCAATATAGCCAAAGTCTCCGCCAGCGCGACCCATTCGTGTTGCAAATGACTGATCGCATCTTCGTTCATGACCTCCAGCAGCGGCTTGGTGATTGTCAGC